>PIVQ01000010.1 GCA_003354055.1 Desulfobacteraceae bacterium
GAATTGAAAACAGGGCCGGTCTGTGGTATTGGAAAAAAATGAATACTCGAATCGGATACCATACACTCTCTTCTTACTCGGACGGCCCCTTGCGGCAGGCAGGCCAAAAAGGGCTTTTTACGGTTATGGCCAGTTTTTATTTTGAAGAAGATATGGGGCCGTTGTTGCCTTATATCAACGCTGTTGCCGAACGGGCCGAACTTTATGACCAACCGTCCATGGTCAGATTTGTTTTCCAGGGGATTTATTGTGCTGTCTATTCCAACCGGTGTATTGCCTCCCCAATGAACAGCAAGGAACATGTCAGGGACTTTGTAGATGAACTGATAGCCTATCTGACATCGATTCTTGAACGGAAAGAAGAGATTATCCCCAGGCATACGGTGTTCAAACCCGGAGCCGTTCCCCAGATCCTTAAACTTTTGCCTAAGACTAATTGCGGTGACTGCGGTCTTAAAACCTGTATGGCCTTTGCCGCCATGGTGGCAAAGCAGCAGGTTGCCCCCTCCCAATGCCCCTATATGAGCCAGCCCCTTGCCCAGACCTATCCGGTGCTGGATCAAAACGGCTGTCAGATCTCCCAGGTTACCCTTCATCTGGACGGACGTGAGGAATTGCCTTCCCTGGTTCAGGAATCAGAGGGCTTGACTGAATTAGATCACAGCCGGGATATACCGGACAAAGAAAATATCAAGTCTGAAAGCCTCGATGAAAATGAAGGGTCAGGCCGGGATCTGACAGCGCATCTTTTGCCGGAGCCTCTGACACCAAGGGAACTTCAGGTGCTGGGGCTCATGGGTGAGGGGCAGACAAACCCTGAAATTTCCAGGGCTCTTGAGATCAGTCCCCATACCGTGAAAAGCCATGTGATCCATATCTTTAACAAGCTCGGGGTAAACCACCGGACGCAGGCTGTGGTATGGGCGGCACGCCACGGTATCATCTAATGCTTGGATGAAAACTCACCCATCTGCCGCGTTGCTGCAAAAGTATCAAATCCTCATGTACAAGAGTACACTCCGGTTTGATACTTTCTTGCGCCTTGCATATGGGCAAGTTTTCATCCAAGCACGGGGCTTCGTTCAACCACTCTCTAAAGGTCGCCTCTAAAATGTTTTTTTGTGTCTCTCCCCCGTTTGGGTGATGTTTCCCGTAGTCCTTTGTGTCATACAAAGGAATCATATCGTGCTATGAGTGGCTGGTTAACTTTAAAAAATCAATAGAGCGCCCTAATATATAGGAGGAACAATGCCTGAATTTAAAAATGTCATGGAGGTCTTTAAGCTTCTAGATAAATCCAACTGTCGGAAATGTAACGAAACCACCTGTCTGGCATTTGCCTCAAAGGTTTTCTTGGGTCAGAAATCTCTGGATCTCTGCCCGGTCTTGAATTCTTCTGTTGTTGAGCAATACGGGGCTCATGCACCCACAGCACGTCCCGGAGAAAACGAGTTAAACAGGATTATGGCGGATTTAAAGACCCAATTGGCAGATTGTGATTTGGAAGATGCCGCCCTGCGAACAGGAGGAACTTTTGCCGACGGATGGCTGACCATAAGGATTTTAGGAAAGTTGTTTGCCCTGAACAACCAGGGGCAGTTTCGTACGGATTTGCATATCAATCCTGTGATTGCGATTCCGGTACTGACCTATGTCCTTCAATGTCAGGGAGAGTCCCTGACCGGGCAATGGTCCCCCTTCCGTGAGCTTGAAGGGGCCAGGGCAAAAAATGCCCTTTTTGTCCAGCGGGGGGAAACTCCGTTGAAAAAAATCGCCGATACCTATCCCGGGCTGTTTGAGGATCTGGTGGATATGTTCAGCGGCAAGATTCTGGAACGCCAGTATGAATCTGATATTTCTCTGGTGCTTTATCCTTTGCCCAGGCTGCCCATGCTGATCTGTTACTGGCGGCCCGAAGACGGAATGAAATCGGATTTGAACCTCTTCTTTGACCGGAGCTCGGACCAAAACGCGGGGAGCTCCATGATCTTCGACTTGACCACAGGTCTGGTTATGATGTTTGAAAAACTTGCCGTGACCCACGGGGTGAAAGGGGACTGAGAGACCAGCAGAGAATCCAGGGCGATTTAATGTTCTTTTCTCGCTGTTCTCGCCCTTCTCGCTTTTGTTTATCCTTGACAAGGCATTCCCCAGGTGAGAACCTGAATCCGAAACTTTCCGTCGTTCGGACATTGCAGAGGACTGCCGGATCGTATCCTGCCCAATACAGAAAATCAAAATTCGGAGTTGGGATTGACCTGGGATGACAACGAACACAGACAGCTCGCGTATTTGCCCGGTGACAGGTTTGAGAATTGTCTCAAAACCTGGGTGGACATTTATCGGAAAAGAGGGTGGTTTTTCCGTAAAGATTAGTGCTGTGGGCCGCTCTATTCTTTATATTGAAGCCAAAGGATATTCCGGGGGCAAAGATCAGATTCAAAGTATCCGTTTCCGAAAGCAGGTTCAGCAGGAGGCTGTTCCCGGTGAATCCCCTCTGGTATTGATTTACGATTGGACCCATGTGCAGGGCGGAATCAATGCCTCCAGAAAATTGTTCATGAATGGGTTGAAGAAAGACAAACGGATACGGGGAATTGTCTTATGCACCCCCTCTTTTTTTATGAGGATGAGCATCAAGCTGGGCATCCGGCTCAGCAAGTTTCGCTTTCCCATCCATATTGTAGATGATTATGCCAAAGCCGTGAATCTTTCGGTAAAGATGTGTGAGAAGAACAATGGCACCCTGACGAATGGAGAGGATACCGCATCAGATGAGGTGTCGTCATCCGCTGGGAGTTTTTCATCCCTGTCTGAAATTAAAAATACCCTGAGTTTATCAAGGGAATGGACCCTTGAATTTGACGGGTATTGGGTCAAGTTTGCCATTATCGGAGACCATGTAATTTACCATGAACCCCACGGTGTTTTAAGGGAAAACTATGTGGATGAGGTGTTCTCCCTGTATAAAAAAATTGTGGAAGAGCATGTCGGCGTTAACTCTGGCAAACGGCTTTGCAGGATTCTGAACTGGACCTGGTTTAAAAAGGCCACATGGCCGGCCAGAAAACGGTATATCAGCCATGTCAACAAAATGGCAAAACAGTATCCTGACTCTTTTACGATTATTTACGGCACAAATAAGTTCATGGGGTTGATGATCAATGCCAGCCGGGCATTGACGGCAACCCGGGTATTTGCGGTTCATGATTTTCAATCTGCCATGGACACGGCCAGGCAACAGCAGGGAGATGATAACGCAGGACAGGAGAAAGTCTGCGGGGCGAACGTAAAATCCAATGACCGGTTATCCCGGTATAAAAATGAGCTTCTGGAATTTATGGGTGTCCTGAATTGGGATGAGAAAGGGGTAAATTCTTCAAAGATCCATGATGATCATCCGTTCAAAGAGGTGTTTGATGCTCTTTTACTGATCAAAACAGATTTGGATGCTGTATTTGATGAGAGAACAGTTTTGGAAGAAGAGTTGACGGAACACCGGGACAGCCTGGAAAAAATGATCCGGCTGAGGACCAAAGAGTTGGAAGAGGAAGTGGTCCAGAAGCAAGACGCAAAAAAAATAAATACCACCCTTTTTGATATATCAACTGCGGTTACAGTTACCGGAAATCTGGATGAGTTGTATCCCCTTATCCATGAATATCTCAACCGAATTATCAGGATGCCTAATTTTTTCATCGGTATTTATGACCGGGAAAAAGATGTGATTGAGGTTCCCTATTGTGTTGATCAATACGACGAAACCCTGTTCCGGATTCCGGATGTCTCAACCACGGCATCCCTGTCCTCTGATGTGGTGTTGAACCAGAGGCCCGTTCTTCTGGACCGGCAGGCCATGGTTGAGCAGAACTTACAAAATGATGTGTTCACGCGTATTCCGGAGAACTGGATGGGGGTTCCCCTGATCAGTCAGGACAGGGTTCTGGGACTCATGGCCTCAAAGAGTTATGCCCCGTCGGAAGGCTTTAGCCAAAGGGATCTTGAGGTGCTGATTTCTGTGTCCAACCAGGTGGCGCTGGCCATTGAAAAAAGGGATGCTTTTGATACGCTTCGGGAACGGGAAGAAAAGTACCGCAGATTGATCCAGACCACCTCGGCCGGGTACTGGCTGGTTGATGAAAATGATCTGACCCTGGAAATCAACCAGGCCATTTGTGATATGCTTGGGTTTTCCGAAGGGGAAATACTTGGAAAAGCACCGTTTGATTTTGTTGAAGGGGATAACAGGGAGCGGTATCTCGCCCAGTTGAAACTGGCAAGAGAAGAGAAAGAACGGCAGTATGAGGTGACCTTTGTCAAAAAGAACGGTGCGTCGATGCGCGCGAAAATCGATGCCACCTCCCTGCTGGATGACCAAGGTGAGTTCCGCGGGGCATTTGCCTTTATCTCTGATATTTCCGAGCGGTTTTTGGCCCAGCAGGAGTTGATCCGGGCCAAGGAAGATGCTGAGGACGCCTCCAGGGCCAAATCAGAGTTTCTTGCCAACATGAGCCATGAAATCCGGACGCCCATCAACGGGGTTATGGGCATGGCTGAGATCCTGTTGGGCACCCATTTGGACGATACCCGGAAACACTATGTTAAAACCATAGAGACTGAAGCGGATGCCCTGCTTGGAATTATTAATTCCATTCTGGATTTTTCAAAGATCGAGGCCGGCCGGATGGAATTGGAACATATCCGGTTTGACTTAAGAAAAATATTTCAGGATGTGACCGCAACCATGGGGATCAGGGCCGGAGAAAAGGATGTTGAATTTATTTCCGATTTGGATCGGAATGTCCCCTTTCGTCTGAAAGGTGATCCGGGAAGGCTCCGTCAGGTTCTGGTGAACCTAACGGATAATGCGGTTAAATTCACCCACAAAGGAGAGATTGCAATCCGGTGTCGGATGCGGCAAAACAGTCCGGAAGAGGATGGTGGTAACAAGGTCTGTCTCTTGTTTGAGGTTATCGATACCGGCATCGGTATTGCCCGGGGGAAACAATCCCATATCTTTGATAGTTTTTCCCAGGCAGACGGATCCACCACAAGGAAATACGGGGGCACAGGCCTTGGCACGACCATATCCAAACAACTGGTTGAATTGATGGGGGGACGCATCGGGTTTGAGAGCAAAGAAACTTTGGGATCACGGTTTTGGTTTGCCCTTGATCTGGATAAACAGGACCTAAAAGATTTTGAATCACTTCCCATTGATGTCGATTTGTCTGAAAAGAATGTACTTGTACTGGATCCGTCTGCTGAACGGGACCTGTCCAAACTGGTTATCAGGTCCGGGTGCCAGCCAATCCTTGCAAGGACAGCAGAACAGGCACTGGACATCGTTGAAAACGGCAAATCCGACCGGGGAATTGATCTGATTGTCAGCACATGTTACCAGGGCAATGTGAACGGGTTCGAGTTTGCAGGGAGCTTGAAAAATTCCCATGCCGAAATTCCGATGATACTGATTGCACTTAAAGGGGCCATTGGAGATGGAAAGACCTGTAGCGACATCGGTATTGAGGGATACCTATCCCATCCCTTTGATGGCCGGGACCTTGAAACCACCATGGCAAGGGTGCTGGGGCATGCCGGAGAAAATACCGGTATTTCAGGAGAACTGGTTACCAAGCATTCCATTGCAGAGGCAAAACAGGGGCGGATAAAGATCCTGCTTGCCGAAGATTATCCCACCAATCAGCAGATTGCAGTGAATCATCTTTCTCGGGCCGGGTATGAGGTGGTCCTGGCTGAAAACGGGGCCAGGGCTGTTGAACTGTTCAAAAAGTACACGTTTGATCTCATTCTCATGGATATCCAGATGCCTGAACTTGACGGGTACGAGGCTACCCGGGAGATCCGAAGGATTGAAAGCAGGTTTTCAGAAAGTCGGTTACTAAAGATACCCATTATTGCCATGACAGCCCATGCCATGGCCGGATACCGGGAAAAATGCCTAAGTGAACAGATGGATGACTATATGTCAAAACCGTTGAAAAAGGCTAAGCTTCTGGCTATGGTCAAACGATGGACCCCCGGGGAAAATCCTGTATCCGGATCAGTTATCGGTATGGAAGACCCATCTGATATCGGTATAGAAGACCCATCTGAAAAAGGGGGCATGGGAGCGGATCCTGAGCTGCCCTTCGATCTGGAAAAGATGCTGGCGGAGTTTGACCATGATGCTGAATTCTTAAAAGAGGTGATTGATGAATTTTCAGCCAATGTTGAAAATCAAATGGTTGTTATTCAGGCTGCCGTTTTAGATGGCGATTGCAAGACGATTGAACGCCAGAGTCATGCCATCAAGGGCGGAGCTGCCAATCTGGCCGCAAACGCCTTGGCTGATGCGGCCTTCTCCCTTGAAAAGGCCGGAAGGAGGATGGAATTGTCCGATGCCGGGCAATTGATTGAAAATCTGGAAACCGAATTTGAAATGTTTTGTGATCAGATCCATGCGTCTGAGCATTTTTAATGCATGAAAAAAATGGGTGTGCTATGTACGATAAATATCATTACCGGGAATTTTGGTCATATTGTGAATTCTTTCTGGAGCACCCCGCATCCGGTGTCTTTCTTAAGTCCTTTGATCTGATTGGTGAAAATATTAGTGGGCAAACCTCGAAGGATGCCTATGTGTACGAGCGGATTACCCGGCCGATACTGGCAAAAAATGCCAGGGGGATAAAGCGATTTACAAAAGATTATGTGGACAAAGATAAATTGGGCAGGATCGAAGGGATTGCCAGGTCTCTGGGCGAAACACTGAAGACCAATCTGTATAAAGAAATTAAACGGTACCTGAATGCGATTATTGCCCGGAGGTTCACAGATGCTGCCACCAATGAAGACGCCCCTGAAACACTTCTTTTTATGGCTTCTCTGTACTATTCATACTATAAAAATAAAGACCTACCGGGTTCTTCCATTCAACCCTGCTATTACGCAATGTTTTTACCGTTTTTAATAAAATCCCAGAGCGGCTCCATGGAAAAGTTAGAAGGGTGGCAAAGGGCATTGATGAAACGGTTCTTAACTTCATGGGATATTAAAGCAGATAACCAGGCCAGTCTCAGAGGCTTTTTTGAACATAAAGCCACCCAGAAAATTCTGTCCTATTCATTTGCCAGTATTCTGGGGTTCATGAGGGATAATAGGGCAAAGGCCCTGTATCTGTTTGAAGTGGTTAATGAGTTGTCTGAAGATCAGATGAAACTGTTTGAGATGCAGATTGCCAACGGACTGAACACCATCCTCAATAAGAAAAAACGG
Source organism: Desulfobacteraceae bacterium (assembly GCA_003354055.1). Next base: position 7,279 of record PIVQ01000010.1, read on the forward strand.
TTTATTCCCAAATCCGATGATGAGAGCCTTCGTCCGCCAAGGATCGGTGTCATACCACGTGATCAGTTGGAGGAGATCATAAGCAGGGTCGTGGATGCGTATTTTGATACGGCATTGGATTGGAGTATCCAATACCATCTGTCTGTAGCAGCTGAAAAACCAAGACTCAAACTGGCAAAGCAATTTGATAAAACCTTTTTGAAAATGAACCGTCACCTCTGGCAGGAAGTTCAAACACTTGTCGACACCCAGAGACGGGTAGTGTTCCGTACCCGGCATCTATTGCGCATCATCGTTCACTATCTGTTTGAAGCTCCGGGCATAGAAAGGGAGTTCTGGCAAAAGTATATTCCCAGTGTAGAAAGGATCATTGAACATACCTATATAGACGATAAAAAGACTCTCCTAAGATTTACGGCACTCTTGGGAAAGCAGATCTCAGATTATAGAAAGGCCCGGCAATACCAGGGAACGGATTGGGACGGCTTTTATGGGGATGCCAAATCCAGGGACATTGCAAGGCAAGTGCTCCGGGACATTGTTGCCAAGGCCAAAATCCGCTTTGATGAAACTGTACCCGAGGTCTGGTTTTCAAACCAGGTGGAACGGGGTGTGGATGATCAGGTCCTCTACCGGTTTTTTAAACAGAGCGATGTGCCGCTCTGACCCAAGCGCCCGGGTCATTTTTTGCCGGCATCCCTTTTTGTTGTTAAATTTCAGGTCCTGTTCAACTCTTTTTTAATGGCAGTACCAATTTTTTCAATGGTATAGGGCTTTTTGACATACTGCCCGGCTCCCAATTCCATGGTTTCTTTAACCTGACGGGTTCTGGAAAATCCGCTGGCAATCACGGCTTTTTGATTCGGTTTGATTTTAAGGATCCGGCGGAAGGTTTCCAGGCCGTCAATACCCGGATCCATTATCATATCCAGCAGCACCAGATCAACGGAATGGGTTTTGAGAAATTCCACGGCAGCTTCTCCGCTCTCCACGGCAACCGTCTCATATCCCAGCCGTCTGAGCGTAGTGGTGGCAATTTTACGCTGGTGGGATGCATCATCCACAATGAGAATTCGTTCCTGTTGTCCCATGAGTTCGTCGATGTCAACAGTACCGGGCCTGGGACCGGATTGCTCCCGGGTCGTTGGGAAATATAGGTCGAACCGGGTGCCTTTGCCCGGGGTTGAGGTCACGTCAATATATCCGTCATGGTCCTGGACCGTTCCCCAGACAACGGCCATACCCAATCCGGTACCGGAGCGTCCCATCACCTTTTTGGTGAAAAAGGGTTCAAAGATCCGTTTGATATCTTCCGGCGCAATGCCCTGGCCCTGGTCTTCCACTGAGAGCCTAAGATAATCGCCTGTATGGACACGGTCGTAACCTTTTATGGGGCTTTCCAGGCGCAGGTTGCGGGTGGATAGTTTTATGATTCCCCCGGCAATTTGGGCTTCAGCTGCATTGGAAATCAGGTTCATCACGGTTTTCTGGAGATGAACGATTGAGCCTTTGAGTCTGGGGGCGGCGGCGCAAATGTCGGTTTCCATCCGGACATGGGGGTGAAAAGAGAGTATTTTTTCGTATTCCGGTGTCCGTAAAAAATCCTTCACAATGCTATTTAGATTCACAACCTCACGGGTAATCACTCCTCGTCTGGACAGTGTCAGAAGGTCCTGAACGATTTCGGATGCCCGCAGTCCCGAAGACTGAATAACTTTCAGACCTTGCGCCATGGGGGTGTGTTCCGGAAGATCCATGAGCAGGATCTCAGGATAGGTTACAATACCTGAGAGTACATTGTTCAGATCATGGGCCACCCCGCCTGCCAGCATGCCCAACGCTTCCATTTTCTGGGAGCGGTTAAGCCGTTCTTCCAATTCCTTTTTACGTAGCGCAACGGCCTTTTGGGCAGAAATATCCCTGAAGATACCGATGATCCTTTCCGGCTCACCTTTTTTATCCCTGACCAGCCTGGCATTGATGGAACAGGTCCTGGTCTTTCCAGATTTATCTTTCAGGTCAAGTTCATACCCGTTTACTTGGTTTTCCCTGAACAAAAGATTTAACAGGGGAACTCTTTTTTCCGGCATGTGATAAATCCGGCTTATGGGCATGCCCCGTAATTCCATTTGCGTGTATGCGGAAACCTGTTCAACCGACGGGGAGATCTCCAGAATAGTGCCGTCCAGAGTGGTTTCAAAATAAACATCCAGGATGTTCTCAAATATCTGCCGGTACTTTTTTTCCGACATGGAAAGTTCGACCAGGGATTTGTGGAGCCCATTTAAAATAATGGTAACCGATACCGTGGACAGGATATTTAAAAGCATGAAGTTCGCGCTGATGACCAGCCATTTCATACCCGGATTTTCTTCGGCCACATGCCAGGATTTAAATCCGAACTGGGCCAGAAGCTCCGTCAGGTTGTGCTGGATGAGATAACCGATGCATACAACGGTAACGGTGTTCAGGGCCAGTGCCCAGGCAGAAGACCTGCCGCCCAGCAGAACCGCTGTTAGGATGGGAAAGAAAAAAAGCCAGACCGGTCCGGCGCCGAACGGGCCCAATGTGAAAATCAGGATCAGCCCCAGCAGGTAGCACAGCAGTGGAACACTGGCCGCCCTGAATGTATAGGACAGCCGGGGATTTAAAAAAAGAAAGAGCACATAGCCCAGAACAAGGGTGTCTGCCACTGCTACCACCCAGAGGGACTCTTTGACGGACAGGTAGACACTGGGAATCCAGGTTAGGAAGCCAAGAATTGATGCCGCAGTGAGCAGGGTGAGCAATACCCGTTCCTGCCAATAGTGAATACCATCTTGGGGATTTAAGTGTTCGGGGATCGTATATTTTTTAATCAGGCGTTTAATACTGTCCATTAAGGGGATGCTGGTATTTTCGTGGTTCGTCATCTGTTTCGCCATCAGGGGATAAAAAAAATCCTGCAAAAGACAGGATTAATGCCTGAATATACCATTAATAAAAAAGTATTGCCATGATTTCTTACTATTAGGTTTTTGTCCGGCTGTAAACTTAAAGGTCCTGTCCCTGTTTGGATATGACTATAGATTGTGATACCATGCCGTGAAAATAAGTAATGAATATGGAAAAAAAGAACAAGGTTTTATGCAAAAGAAAACATGACAGGCAAAAGATACAGGCATATTTTTCTTTTCACCGGCCAGGGAGCCCAATACCATGGTATGGCCCGGGTGCTCTATGAGACAGAACCTGTTTTCAGGAGCTGGATGGACGACCTTGATCTGATTCCCCAAAAGAAGATTTCAAGATCCATTATTGACTTTCTCTATGGAGAGCACGGAGACGACCGCGTAGAGTTTGACAGGACCCTGATCTCCCACCCAGCCCTTTTTATGGTTCAGTTTTCCCTTGCAAAAACCTTAATCCGGTTTGGGGTGACCCCGGATTGCCTCATGGGAGCCAGCCTTGGAGAATATGTGGCCATGGCCCTGGCCGGGGTGATACCGCCTCAAACCATGCTGGCCGCCCTGATCGACAATGCACAGATTCTTGAAACATGCTGCCGGCCGGGAACCATGGTCGGTGTGTCCGATAGCCCACAGCGGTTTGACCAGAATCCCGAAGGGTATGATGACTGCAGCCTGGCCGGGATTATTTCGCCCAGGCAGTTTGTGGTGTCAGGATTCAAGCCGGCTATGGACAGGGTGATCCGCTATCTGAAAGAAACTAACACCGAATTTCAGCATCTGCCTATTCGCTTTGGCTTTCATTCTCCAAACATTGATATTGCCAAGACTGTCTGGAAAAAACGACTCACAACCGTTATAAAGGAGGCCGGCGGGTTAAGCCGCCCGAAAATAAAAGTGATTTCCTGTTGCACTGCCTCCTTTGTGATGAGTCCTTCCATTGATTTTTTTTGGGATATCGGAAGAGAGCCCATACAATTTCGGCGGGCATTGAGAATCCTGAACGAAGAGTTGGAACGCCAGACAGAGGTCTTCGGTCCGGCTTCGGAACCTGTGAACATTATTGATCTTGGACCCGGCTCTTATTCATCAGGCTTTGTCCGGCAGAATCGGATTTTCGGCAAAAAGACCCGGATGTACAGGATCATGACCTTATTTGGCAATGAAATACGGAACCTGAGTAAATTGAAAACGGAAGGGATACACCAATGAATCATGCCATTATTTTCCCCGGCCAGGGATCCCAGCGGCGGGGTATGGGCCGGCATTTTTTTGACCGGTTTGAAAATATTGTTCGGGCAGCAGATAAGATCCTGGGATATTCCATAAAGGAACTCTGCCTCAAAGATCCCGATAAACAACTCAATCTGACCCAGTTTACCCAGCCGGCTGTTTTTACGGTTAATGCCATGGCCTATGAGGCGGTAAAAGAAGAAGGAACCTGCATTCCCGATTTTTTAGCCGGTCACAGTCTTGGGGAGTACAATGCCCTGGTGGCTGCCAATGCCATTGAGTTTTCAACAGGACTTGAACTGGTCAAAAAACGAGGTGCCCTGATGGCCGCCGCCCAAAACGGCGGTATGGCCGCCATCATCAACATGGCGCCCGAAAGGATTCAGGAATGCCTGGCAGAGAACGACCTTGATAAAATTGAAGTGGCCAATTTAAATACCCCGTCCCAAACAGTGGTTTCAGGTGACCGTTCCCAGATTGAAGCTGCCAAGCCATTGTTCCAGGCCATTGATCAAACCCGGTACCTGATCCTTCCTGTATCCGGCGCCTTCCATGCCTCGCCCATGAAGGATGCTGCTCTGGAATTTAGAGCCTTTATGGATCAATTTGATTTCAGGAACCCTGAAATACCCGTGATATCAAATGTCTTGGCTGAGCCCTATCCCCAGAGTGAGCAGGGCGAAATCAAAGATTTGCTCTGCCGCCAGATGACGTCTCCGGTACTGTGGATGGATTCTGTCAGATATATGAAAGATAGCGGGGTGGGCGACTTCCAGGAAGCCGGTTCGGGAAAGGTCCTGACCAAAATGTTGAAACCCATTCTGGAAACCCAGCGAGCCTGAGTTATGCTGACACTGCTCCCCAATCGTATCCATCTTTTTTTTACCCGCGCCGATGAGATCAATGATCCTGATCTTCTGACCAGGTACAGAGCTGTTCTGTCAAAGGACGAAATTCAAAAGGTGGATCGTTACCGGTTTGAAAAAGACCGGCATCTTTGCCTGGTAACCCGGGCGCTGTTGCGGTATCTGTTGTCGGAGTATACCGGTCGGGATCCTGGCTCCTTTTCTTTCAGAACCAATGAATACGGAAAACCGTCATTGGTGTCAGATCCATCCGGTCAGGATATCAGGTTTAATCTTTCCCACAGCAGCGGAATGGTGGTTTGCGGACTGACTCTGGGCCATGACATCGGCGTGGATGTTGAAAGTCCTGACAGAAATGTGGACCTGGCCATTTCCCGGCGGTTTTTTTCAGAACACGAGGCAAACCAGGTTGACTCCTGCCCGAAGTCCCGAAAAACAGAACGGTTCTTTGATATCTGGACCCTTAAGGAGGCCTATATCAAAGCCCGGGGAAAAGGATTGTCCATTCCCCTGGACAGCTTTTCATTTGATCTGGATAAACCTGATATCAATATAAGGTTCCGCGATCAGTGTGACGCCGGGGCTAAACTCAGCGGGTGGCAGTTTTTCAGGTGGCATCCTGAGAACCGGGTTACGGTGGCCGCCTGTGTGCAAAGTCCCGACATTATGAGTATTGAAACCTTTCATTGCATTCCTTTTGAACATATCCGGCAGGTTTGAACTTTTATACTTGCCCAATTCTACTCAGCATAGCAAGGAAAGCCACATCCATATAGCAGCAACAGCTATCAGAGAAGCCAAAATCCTTCGAAGCCACAGAACCGACACTTTTGAACTGACATATCCGCCAAGGGATGCAAAGGGAATTACCGTGAGAACGATTGGAATAGTCATTATCCATTGTATTTGACCCGTTGCCGCCTTGGCAATAAAGGCGGCTAAAGACGATAGCATTACGATCGCAAGATTGCTGCCGATGGCAATTCTTGTTGGAATCTTAACATATGAACTCATTAAGGGGATCAGAATAAAGGACCCGCCCTGTCCAACCATGCCACCAAGCAGACCGACACCTGAAGCAACACTGACCGCCCTTGGCCATCTGAACTGCACCGTTGAGGCATTCGGTTTTTCAGGATCATTCCTAACCGGTTTTATCATCAGTACGGAAGCCGTAAAAGCTAAGCTGGCAAAGATAAAAAGTAAAACTTCATTTGCGATAAAGCCGGAAGCAACTCCGCCGATACCCGCCGCAATAAAAATTGTGGTACCCATGCATAAGGAGAGTTTATCACTGACAAATTGGAATTTTCGATGTACTAAAACACCCCCCAAGCAGGCCAGTAAGCCCTGCACAATCGTCAGACCGGCCACATCCCGCATAGCAAGAGGCTCAAGACCCAACAATGGTGGTACGTAAAGGAGAAGCGGGCCAAGGACGATGCCGCCACCGATACCGAGCAGGCCGGACAAAAAACCTGTTATCAGACCGAGGCCCCCTATGACAAAATAAATCTCCATTATCTATACAACTGTAATTCCTGCGGGATCAGCAACCACAGTTCCAATTTTTTGAGCAACAGCAACACCTGATGTTTTCAAAGCCGCAATAAGATCTGCACTTTGAGACTCCGGCACAGACAATAACAGGCCGCCTGAGGTCTGAGGATCAAAAAGCAACTCCTCTTCCTGTTCTGACAAAGAGGTTTGTATTTCAAAACTATGAGTCGTCACCATCTGGCGATTACCCTTGTTGCTGCCGGTTGTTTCCCCTTTTTTATACATCTCCAGGGCATACGGATAGATTGGCAGTGCCTTAAAATCAACCACCACCCTGGCATCACATCCAAGGGATATCTCAAGCAGATGACCCAGAATGCCAAATCCTGTGATATCGGTACAGGCATGAACATCAAACCTGAGCGCCGTTTCTATAGCAATATCATTCAAGGAGGCGAGTACGGGTAATACATTTCGTTCTAAATCCTTAAATGGTAATTTTCCAGAACGTACTGCATTAAACAAAACCCCGGAACCGATGGGCTTGGTAATAATCAATGCATCACCTGGTTTTGAACCTGCATTGGTGATCACCCTCTTTGGATCAACTATACCATTGACACACAGACCGTATTTGGGCTCTTCATCATCAACAGTATGGCCTCCGACCAGGCAAGCTCCGGCTTCTACAACTTTATCGTGCCCGCCTCTCAAAATGTCATGCAGCATCCCCATATCAAGGCTCTTGGAGGGAAACATAACTACATTCAAGGCAGTAAGCGGTTTTCCACCCATTGAGTATATATCTGAAATGGAATTGGCAGCAGAAATCTGACCAAACCAATACGGGTCATCAACCGGCGGGGTGATAAAATCCACAGTATTAATCATGGCCATATCGTCGGACATCTTATAGACTGCCGCATCATCAGCAGTTTCAATGCCCACCAGAAGATTTGGGTCAGATGGTGGTGTAAGACCTCTCAGTGCATCCGACAGATCCGTCGGACTGATTTTTGCGGCTCAGCCGCAGGTTCTGGCCAAGCCAGTTAATGTCTTCTTCTTTAAAAATTGCATTTATCTCTCCCTCAATATAGAAAATTCCTATACAAAACTACAAAACGTATAGATTATACCTATAATATAATGACTAATCATATGGTCGCAAGGGTTTTGATGCTTGTTTAAATATAAATTTATGTATTAAAGTATTTTTGCTTCTGTTGTATGCCTCTATCATATCTGATATCGGTAATGCATCGTTATATAATACTGGTAATTTCATCCCGCAGGTGAATCGCGGATGCTTGGGGCTTTGAAATCATTTGTTTCGAGTTGAGCAGGAGAAGAATTATGGAAAAAATAGATCTTATGGATATTCCCGGGATAAAGGTCGGGCATGCCCAGGATATGGATGCCTGTACCGGGTGTACTGTTGTTCTGAGCGAGCAGGGGGCTGTGCTGGGAGTGGATGTCAGGGGCGGGGCGCCCGGGACCCGGGAGACTGATCTTCTGGATCCGGTGAATCTGGTTCAGGAGGCCCATGGGGTTCTGCTGACAGGGGGTAGTGCTTTTGGGCTGGATGCGGCTGCCGGGGTCATGGCCTGGCTGGAGGAAAAGGGAATCGGGTTTGATGTCCAGGTGACCCATGTCCCCATTGTCTGCGGGGCTGCTCTCTTTGACCTGACCATCGGGGATCACAAAATTAGACCGGATAAGGCCATGGGGTACAAGGCCTGTGAGCATTCGGTTGATGATCATTGTGCCCAGGGATCTGTGGGGGCCGGGACCGGTGCTGTCGTGGGCAAGATCCTGGGGATGGAATCCGCCGTGAAAGGGGGACTGGGACATGCGGCTTTTCGGGCCGGAGATCTTATGGTGGGTGCGCTGGTGGCGGTAAATTGCCTGGGAGATGTTATTGATCCCAAGACCGGGGAGACCCTTGCGGCACCTTTGAATCCTGATGGTAAAACCTTTGAGTCCACTGAAGAGATTATGGTGCAGACCTATGCTGATCAGAAGAATCTTTTTTCGGGGAATACCACATTGGGGGTGATTGTTACCAATGCCGTTCTAACCAAGGCCCAATCCGCAAAGCTGGCTTCCATGGCACAGAACGGATACGCCAGAACCCTTCGGCCGGCCCATACCATGTTTGACGGTGATACGGTTTTTTCTATGGCAACAGGAGCGGTGGAGGCCGATATTTCCGTTGTCGGTCTTATCGCTGCCAGGGCCATGGAGAGAGCGGTTGTTTCTGCAATAAATCATGCCACAGGGCTTGGGGGAATCAAGAGCCGAAAGGATATTTCGGGCGAATGAAACACCGGCGCTTTAGAGGTTTAGGACGGGTTGTTTTTTGTGTTCTTGGCTTTGGATTTTTAATAGGTTGTCTTTTGGTCGGACCGGCACTGGCTGGGGCGGACAGGGTTGAGGTGATAAAATCCTTGGGAAAGATGATTCTGGTGCAGGAGGATCGTGTCATCCATGAATTCTCCATTGCCATGGGCAAAGTCCCCCAAGGACATAAGTCACGGCAGGGGGACGAACGGACCCCTGAAGGCCGGTATATTCTGGATTACAAAAAGGAGGATTCCGCCTTTTACCGGGCCATGCATATCTCCTATCCCAATGCCGGGGACAGGGCCGGGGCTAAGAAAAAAGGTTTGGACCCTGGAGGTGCCATTATGGTGCACGGCCAGAAAAACGGATTTGGATGGCTGGGCTGGATAATTCAGATGTTTGACTGGACCGATGGCTGTATCGCATTGACCAATAGTGATATGGATGTGTTTATGGAAAATGTGAACGCGGGAACACCGATAATTATTGTCTGGGAGCCGGCCGACAGCCGGTGAAACGCATCACCTAAGGCGTGACATCAAATTAAAATCGCCCAGGCAAAAGAGACTATCCTAAACGGATAGCTGTCTTTGGAAATGTCACGCCAATTACCTGGGTGGTTTATTTTTGATACGCCGCCTTAAGTTTCAGCCTTTTTAGATAGTTTTCTGGATATTATGCCGTTTGAAAGAGACTTGACAAAAAAAAACTCAACTGGTATGACCTCTTACCAGTTGATGTGATCATCAACAGATCAGATGCATAAATTTTTGTCAAAGGGGACGCGCATGCCTTTATTGGACAATGGGAAAAAACCCATGAAACCGGCGGAATATGCCGAACACCGGATTATAGAAGCCATTCTGGATAAATCCTATGGAGCAGGGGATGCCCTTCCGGGTGAACGGGCCCTGGCCCAGTCTCTGGGGGTGACCCGGCCGACTTTGAGGGAAACGCTCCAGCGTCTGGGAAGGGAAGGGTGGGTCACTATTGCCCATGGCAAGCCCACCCGTGTCAATGATTATCTAACCCAGGGAGGCTTAGGCATATTAACAACCCTGGCCCGGTACGGGGATTATCTTTCCAGTGATTTAATTGTTCATCTGCTTAAGACCCGGACCCTGATTTTACCGGGTGTGGCACGGGAAGCCATTCAGAACGACGCCGATGCCATTCTGGCTTACCTTTCGATTTCCTTGCCGGAAGATACGGATCCGGTTGCCTTTACCCGGTATGACTGGGGACTTCAGATTCTGATGGTGGAAAAAGCCCGAAACCCGGTTTTGGGAATGATTTACAACGATTTTTCCCCAGTATACCATGTGCTGTGTGACCGGTATTTTTCCATGGAAAAGGCAAAAAAACAGTCCAAGGGGTATTACAAAAAACTTGCAACCGCCATCCGGAACAAAGATGAGGACATCCGGGAGTTGGTTGAGGCATCCATGCAGGATGCCCTGACCCTGTGGGAGGCCATGCCATGAATTTGGACAAAATCGAATCTTGCTATGATATTGTGATTGTAGGCGGCGGCGTTACCGGGGCCGGCGTGTTTCACCAGGCGGTTAACATGGGTCTTAAGGCTCTTCTGGTAGAGGCAAAGGATTTTGCCTGGGGAACCTCAAGCAGATCTTCAAAGATGGTGCACGGTGGGCTGCGGTATCTGAAAGAGGGAAAATTTTTATTGACCCGGTCTGCGGTAAAGGAACGTCAGCGTCTCTTGGCAGCTTATCCTGGGCTGGTGACTCCCCTGGAGTTTATCATGCCCATCTACAAAGATTTGGGGCCATCTAGCGCCGCAATGAAGACCGGCTTGAATATCTACAGCCTTATGGCCGGAGAACGCCAGCATCAGACCTTTGACCGGAAAACAACCCAGGATCTGGTGACAGGCGTCCGGTCAAACGGGCTGGTCTCTGCCGTAGGATTCAAGGATGCCCAGGTGGACGATGCCCGGCTGGTGTTGCGGCTCATCTTTGATGCCTGTGATCGGGGGGGGCATGCCCTGAATTACACAGGCGCATCAGGGATTGAACGAGACAGAAAAGGAAAAGTCCGGGCGGTTCTGCTAAAAGATGCAGACACCGGACAGGAACGGGAAATCCTGACAACGGCGGTTATCAATGCCACTGGCGCCTTTGCTGAGACCCTTCATCCGTCCCCTATGAAAGGTTTTCATATCCGGCCTTTACGGGGAAGCCATCTGATATTTCCGGGGAAGTGCTACAAAATGGATCGGGTGATCTCCTTCATCCAGCCACGGGACAACCGGCCCATCTTTATTTTCCCCTGGGAAGGCTGTCTTGTGCTTGGTACCACTGATGTGGACTTTCACGGAGATTTGAATACGGATCCCGCCATTACCTCCGAAGAGGTCGACTATCTCATGGAGGGCCTTGATTCAATTTTGCCCGGGCTGAACCTGTCTGTGGATGATGCGGTTGCAGCCATTGCAGGGGTTCGACCGGTGCTGAGCAAAAAGAAAAAAGCCGCCTCAAAAGAGTCCAGAGAGCATGTGGTCTGGAAGGACAAGGGCCTTGTTACGATAACCGGTGGAAAATTGACCACCTTCAGCCTGCTGGCCCGTGATGCGCTTCGGGCGGCAGCGCCCTATCTTCCTAAAAAAGAAAAAGCAAAGGGTCAAAGGCATTTAACACAGATGTCAGATCGGCAAACAGATCTTCCCGGGTTGGATGATGCCGCCTCTTTGCGGATACGGGGCAGATACGGGAACCGGATAAAAAATCTGGCAAACCACCTGACCGAAGATGGCAGAAGGACCGTTGAATCCACCCATACCCTGTGGGCGGAACTGCGCCACGGTGCCGGATCCGAGCAGATTCGCCATCTGTCCGATCTTTTGCTAAGACGGGTCCGAATCGGATTGCTTTTGCCCAACGGCGGACTTGATATCATGGATCGGATCCGGGAACAGGTTTCTCCCTGTCTTTCCTGGGACAAGAACAGGTGGGAAAAAGAAATTCAAGACTACAGGCAATTATGGGAACGCGCATACTCTCCACGGGGAGGTAACAAAAGATGACTGAAAAATATCTATTGTCCATCGATTGCGGCACCCAGAGTTTGAGAGCCCTGGTTTTTGGCCTGGACGGTACGCTTCTGGCCAGAGAACAGATTGAATACGATCCCTATGTCAGCCCGGGGCCGGGGCTTGCAGAGCAGGACCCTGAGATTTATTGGGAAAGCCTGATTCAGGCCTGCCGGCAACTGAACCAAAGGGAACCCAAGATTATGTCAGGTATCGCAGGGATTGGGGTGACCTCCCAGCGGGCCACCATGATCAACGTGGATGCAGGGGGCAAAGCCCTTCGTCCGGCCATTGTCTGGCTGGACCAGCGGGTGGCCAAGCCTGTGGCCGGCGCCTCAGGGGTGATCGGCATGGGGGTTAAGCTGGCAGGGCTTCAAAGTAAAATCACGGATGTCCAGGCCCAGGCCAAATGCAATTGGATTCGTCAGAACCAGGAAGCGATTTGGGCAGATACCCACAAGTACCTACAGGTGTCCGGGTTCTTAAACTTCAGACTCACCAATGGGTTTACCGATGGCGTTGCCTCACAGATCGGCCATCTGCCGTTTGATTATAAAAAACAAAAATGGGCAGGTCCCTGGTCTTTGACCCGAAAATTTTTTCCCGTGGAAAAGGATAAATTACCCAGATTGATTCAGGCGGGTGAGGTCCTGGGCCGGGTACACCAAAGCGCGGCAGACCTGACCGGATTACCTGTCAATACCCCGGTGGTGGCCTGCGGATCCGACAAGGGGTGTGAAACCTTAGGCAGTGGTGTGGTGGACCAGACCATGGTGTCGTTGAGTTTCGGCACTACGGCCACGGTGCAGACCACCACGGACCGGTATTTTGAAGCCATTCCGTTTATGCCCCCGTATCCTGCGCCCATTCCGGGATACTATAATCCTGAGGTGGAGATTTTCAGGGGGTTCTGGATGATTTCCTGGTTTAAAAAGGAGTTTGCCCAGAAAGAGGTGGAAACGGCAAAAAATTTAGGAGTTGCCCCTGAGGAACTGCTGAACCAATGCCTGGAACGGACCGAACCGGGTGCCATGGGGCTTATGGTTCAGCCCTATTGGGGACCGGGGCTGGAGCATCCTGATGCCAAGGGGGCTATGATCGGATTCGGGGATGTGCATACCCGGGATCATGTCTACCGGGCCGTGATTGAAGGCCTGGGATTTGCCCTGCTGGAGGGAATGGAAAAGATCCAGGCCAAAGGAAAAGTCAAGGTGCAGCAGGCTGCCCTGTCCGGCGGCGCCTCGCAGAGTAATGCCATTTGTCAGATTGCCGCAGATATTTTCAACCTGCCCATGGTTAAAGCCGCCACCCACGAAACCTCGGGGTTGGGGGCTGCCGTGCTCACGGCAAAGGGGATTGGTGCCTATGAGAGTATTCAGGAGGCTGCGGGAAGGATGACCCGCCCGGCCACCCGATTCAATCCCGATCCCAATCATGTGGCTATTTACAAGGCGTTATACGAGCGGGTGTACAAAAAAATGTACAAGGCGCTTTCCCCTTTATACAAAGAGATTCAACAGATAACAGGATACCCGGAAAAATGAAAAACTTAAAGAATACCATGCCCAAGTGGATAGAGACCGCACCCAAACCTGATTCCTTTCGTTCTATTTTAAAATGGGGGGATGCCGAAGAGTTTAAGAACCCGAGTCAGGGTTTTTTAAATGTGATGAAAAATGTTCTGGGACTGACCCCTTCCGATTTTACCGATACTCAGAGTGTGGGAGATGAACCCGTCAGCCTGGATATGCCGGTGACCCTTGATGATAAGGACGTAAAGGCAATCAGGGACATTGTCGGGGATGAAAATGTTTCTGCGGCTGTGTATGATAGGCTTAAGTATACCAGCGGCAAGGCCATGGAAGATCTGATGAAATTGCGGCAATGCCGGGTGACGGATGTCTGCGATCTTGTGGTTCATCCTAAGGATAAGGCAGATGTGGAGGCGGTGGTTGGCATCTGCAATGACAGGAATATTGCCGTCCATGCCTACGGTGGCGGAAGTTCCGTCACATTCGGCCTGGACTGTCCCAAAGGCGGGGTGACGCTGGTCATGTCCACCCATATGAACCGGATGATCTCATTTAACGAAACCGACCAGACCATTACGGTGGAACCGGGAATGATGGGGCCTGTCTATGAGGACCTGCTCAACCGGGCACCCAAGACCCTGGGGGCCAAAAAGGCCTATACCGGTGGACATTTTCCCCAGAGTTTTGAATTCTCCTCTGTGGGCGGCTGGATCACTGCCCTGGGATCGGGTCAGGCATCCTCCCTGTACGGCGATGCTGCCGATATGGTGATTGCCCAGGAATATGTAACCCCTTCAGGCAGTTTTAAAACCCTGTCCTATGCGGCCACTGCCACAGGGCCCAAGGTCAACGAGATTATGAAAGGATCCGAAGGCTGTTTCGGCATTCTGGTTTCCGTAACCTTCAAGGTGTTTGAATATCTTCCCGACAATAACCGGCAGTTTTCATTTATGTTTCCGGATTTTGAATCTGCCGTATCCGCAGGACGTGCCATCAGCCAGGGCCGGTTCGGCATGCCTGCCATTTTCAGGATTTCCGATCCCGAGGAAACGGATGTGGCCATGCAGATGTATGGGCTTGAAGGAGGAATCGGGGACAAGGTTCTTAACTTTAAGGGAATGAAACCCGGGAAACGCTGTCTTGTTATGGGCCAGGCCGAAGGAGAAAAGGACTTTGCCGCCAATGTACTCAAACAGATAAAACGTATCGCCCGGCAGCGTGGTGGTATGTATCTGACCGGTTACCCCATGAGGAAGTGGTACCATGGAAGGTTTTCAGATCCCTATATGCGGGATGCCCTCAACGATTACGGGGTTCTAATCGATACCCTGGAATGTTCCACCACCTGGGAAAACCTTCATCATCTCCATAAAGAGGTCAGAGCAGTGGTCAAGGCCAACCCCAACACCATCTGCATGACCCATGCCTCGCATTTTTATGCCCAGGGCACCAATCTCTACTTTATTTTTATTACCAGGATGTTGGATATTGAGGGATTCAGGGTCTACCAGCAGTCCATTATCGATGCCATAGAGCAGGCCGGGGGATCCTTGAGCCACCACCATGGTGTGGGACGAATGATGGCCCCATGGATGGAAAGGCATCTGGGTGAAAATCAGATGGGAATTCTCAAAGCGCTGAAAAAACATCTGGATCCCAAGGGCATCATGAATCCGGGTGGATTAGGCTTGGATTAAAATCCGAAAAAGGGGTTGGCCAGTTTCTTTTCAAGCAGGTTCTGGTCAGCCAACCGGCCCATGTTCTGGGTTAGGATATCCAGGCAATGGTCAATGGATTCTCCTGTCTCAAGAATATTTTTCCGAATCCGGATCATGTCGAAAAAGGCCTGGACCACATCCGGATCAAATCGGGTACCTACTCCCTGTTTAAGATCGGTAAGGGCGGAAGCCAGGTCTTTTTTGGGGAGGCCGGGCCGGCCTGTGATCATGGTTTCAAAGGCATCGCATACCGTCAGAATCCGGGCGCCCAGAGGGATGTCTTTTCCCTTTTTGCCGTCCGGATAGCCGTTTCCGTTGAACAACTCATGGTGAGACCGGACCAGGGGCTCGATCTCCCCTAAAAAGGTCAGAGGTCTTAAGATGTCTGCCCCAAGTGCGGGATGCTGCCGGATGAAGCCCAACTCTTTTTTATTCAGTTTACCCAGGCGGTCCAGAATATTATCCCGGGTACCAATTTTGCCGATGTCATGGAGGATGCCCGCATGGTAGATCAGCCGGGCGGTCTCTTCATCCAGGTTCATCTGCTCGGCCGTTGCCTTTGCCAGGCGGGCCACGGTCAGGGAATGGCCGTGGGTAATAGGGTCGCGGGCTTCAATGGCCAGGGCAAATACCTGGATGATCTGGCCGTAAAGGTCCAACATCTCCTTGTCATACCCAATGGCCTTTTCAAGGGCAATGGCCCCCTGTTCCCCCAGGGCGGTGAGCAGTTCAAGTTCATGGCCTGCCAGGGTCCTGTGCCCGGTAAAATAAACCGCCAGTAGACCTGTATAGGGGCCTGAAATATCAAAGTAAAGTCCTGAAATGGCATTGATCAGCCGTTTGCCTAAGCGCTCAAGGTCCGGAATCCGGTCATCGCTCCTTGCATCGGAAATGGCGATCGGGATTTTTGCCTTGGGGTCAAACAGGGTCATAAGGGTGGGATAGTCCACCCGGGACAGGCTCTGATAATCAAACCCTGTGCTGATTTTTGTCTCGATGTTTTTCTGGGAATTGTTCAGGATCCAGAAAATACACCCCTTGGCCCCTAATATCTCTGTGATATTTTCAACAATGCATTCCAGAATTTTAGTGGTTCCGGTATTGGAATGAATCTGCTTGGAGATCCTGGCAAACACTCTGAAATAGTCTTTGAATTGGGAGTTGCCGGTTGCGTCATCATCCGTTATTGGGATGCGGTCCATGGTGTCTCCAAAAGTTTAATTAAAAAAATTCATCCAGGCCTGGTTGTAGGTATCCGCCATTTTCTTCTGGAACCTATTCACAACGCAAAGCGACCGGTTCAGCAGCTTTAAGGTTTGTAAATCCAGGCGGGAAATATCAATGCAATTGTTCGGCAAATTCGGCCTGTAACTTTGATCTGAAGTCTCTTCGGTAAGGCGCTTACTCAGATGGCTGGTCAGTTTCAGCCGGGTTAGAAAGATAAAGGCCCGGGTATAATCACGGTATTCGTCGTCTGTGATCACCTCATCATCCCTGAGTTGCTCCAGCCGCCTGAGGGTGGAAGGAATCTTTATGCCGTGATTCACTGCAAAGAGCCGGGCCCCGTTGACCATATGGGCAATAGCCTGGGTCTTGAGGTTGAAGCATTGTTTGCAGCCGTTTTTCCGCCGGGTCCGGATTCGGTTGAAGCGTGTCTTGGGAGCGGCAAATAATTGGTCGTCCCGTACCAGGAAATGACTGGCGGAAGAATGCTGGGCAAAGTTTTGAAATACCCGGGTCTGGAGCATGGCTGCCAGACGGCTGTCCCCGAAAACAGCCTTGAAATCCAGAAGTATGGTCAGTTTGCGGATCGCCATGGGGTCTGTGGAGCCCACCCAGCTATCCAACGCTCGCAGCCACTCGCCAAGGGGCCTGCACCAGTCAGGATTGGTCGCCATAACCTCTCCCGTACAGAAACTGAATCCGAATTGGTCCAGGTCATGGGTGACGGCACGGGCCAGGGCATTGAAATAGTCAATTGCCTCTTGTTCACGGCCGGGCATGGGATCTGCGTAAATAAGCGCATTGTCCTGGTCAGTCCGGATGACCTGTTCTCCCCTTGCATCAGAACCCATGGAGATCCAGCAGAAGGGCAGAGGAGGGCTTATGTGATCTAATGTTTCACGTTCTGTGATTTTATCCTGGATGATCCGGCAGGTCACTATGGTATTGAAGTGGGAAACCCGGTCAAACAGAATGGCCAGGTCCGGTTCCTTACCTATCGTGCCCCGGTGATGAAGATAGTCCAGAATCCATTGATCCGCTTGTTCTGCAATTCGGGTCATAGATCCCGGGAAGTCCTCCCGGCTGACAGCAGCCTCAAGGGCCTTATATCGATCTGTCAGGTTGTGGTCTGGTTCCGTTGGCTCTGCTGATTCCGGGTTCATTGAGTTGGAAGGTTGTCTACCCTGTGGCGTCGGTGCAGTGTTTGACCAGGGTAAGGACGTTTTTGCCCTGGCGGCGTTCATAACTGACGTCATCCATCATCTGTTTGGTCAGAAAAATTCCCAGTCCTCCGATGGCCCGGTCCTCCACGGAAAGTGTGGTATCCGGATCCGGCCGGTCAAGGGGATCAAAGGCCGGGCCCTGATCCGTCACTGTGATGGTTAATGAGTTGTCGTTGTCCCAGCTGCAGTCCAACTCAATATCATCGGATGCGTGATCTTGATCCGGGGCCTGAGCATAGGCATAGTTGATCACATTTACCAAAACCTCTTCCAGAGCCAGTTCAACCTGCGCAATGGCTTTGGCATCCATACCGCAGGCCGCAGCCGCGTCACGGCCGTGGGCCATAAGAGCTTCCAGGTTTTCCATAGTCGCAGAAATGACCAGGGGTTTGTTCAAGGCCTACCTCCTTCAAGCTGTGGCGAAAAAAACGTAACGGGTTCAGGCGCCTAATTCGGCCATGGCATCTTCCTGGGTGTCAAAAATTTTAAAGATGGCGGTAAATCCGGATACATCAAATACTTCGTAAATTTTTTCATCAAGGCCGCATAGGACCAGATCTCCGCTTGACGCCTTTAGTTTTTTTGCAACGGTGATCAATACCCGAAGGCCTGCACTGGAAATATACTCAAGACCTTTGAAGTTGATGAGCATCTTGTTTCTGCCCTCATCGATTACCTTGCCGATTTCCTCATTGACACCAGGGGCGGACTGAGCGTCAATTCGGCCGTTTAAGAAGATCAGATCAGTCTGGTTTAGAATTTCATGTTCCACAGTCATGATATTATCCTTTATTTAGTCATTGGGCTGATACTGGATGGCCAGCTGGGTCATATCGTCAAACTGGGGACCAGCTGCCACGTGGTCAGTCACTATTTTATAGGTTCGGTTGACAACGTACTCGGGGGTGTTTTCTTCCATTTTATTCAGTTCTTCCATGAGCCGGTCTTCTCCGAAAAACTCATGGGCTTCATCCTCTGCATCAGGCATGCCGTCCGTGCAAAGATACAGGAGATCTCCCGGTTCAAGCTGAATCTGGCCCTCTTCAAAGTCCACATCATCCATGATCCCAAGGGCAATACCCTGGGTTCTGGGGAGAATTTCAATGGGACTTCCGGCCTTCATGCGTACCGGCGGATTGTGCCCGCCGTTGGCATAGGACAGTTCTCCTGTCTTGATGTTCAGCACCCCGTAAATAACCGTTACAAACATGCAGATCTCATTGTCTACACAGAGCATGTTGTTCACATAGGACAAGACTTTGTCCACGGACATTCCCTGAAGGGCGGTGAATCGCAGAAGTGTTCGGCTGACCCCCATGAACATGGCTGCAGTGACGCCCTTGCCCGAGACATCGGCAATAATAAATCCAAGGCGGTCGTCATCTACAAAGAAAAAATCGTAAAAATCCCCTCCCACTTCTTTGGCCGGAACCATTTTACCGTAGATGGTTATTTCAGGGCATTCGGGGTAGGTACTGGGCAGAATGGATTGCTGGAGCCGTCCTGCAAGTTCCATTTCCTGTTTAATGGCGGACAGGGCATTCTGGGCCTGAAGCCCTTTTCTTAACACCAAAAGCTCGGAAAGGGTTTTGTCTATGGTCACTTCCAGGTCGGAAAAATCAATGGGCTTGGTCAGGAAATCAAAGGCCCCCCGGTTCATGGCGGTCCGGATATTGTCCATGTCTCCATAGGCGGATACCACGACGGCTTTTGCCAGAACCGGCAGTTTTAAAAGTTCTTCCAGCAGGGTCAGGCCGTCCATCTGGGGCATATTGATATCGGTCAGAATCATATCAATATCTTCATTGGTCTCGAGCTGTTCCAGGGCTTCCAGTCCGTTACTGGCAAAGTAGAATTTGAATATATTTTTTCTGATTTTACGTCTGAATTTTTGTAGGATAAGTACCTCAAGATCCGGTTCGTCATCCACCACAAGAATTTTTCGGACCATCTGTCCTCCTCAAAAATTATTAATACAATACCGACGCTAATACTAGCATGTTACGGAAAAGAGAGCAAGCAAAGGGCTTTAACTATTTGCTGCCGGGCAGCCCAAGGATGAAGCAGGTGTACTCCCCGTCTTTGGATTCCACCTCAAATCTGCCATTGTGACCCTGAACCACGATATCATAGCTCATGGACAGGCCCAACCCGGTCCCGGAACCGGTCGGCTTGGTGGTGAAAAAGGGATTGAACACTTTTTCCTTAACCTCGTCCGGCATACCCGTCCCATTATCCTGTATGCGCAGTTCCATATCGTTTCCCTGTTTTTTGGTCTGGATCCACAGGGTGGGCTCGAATCCGTCTCCTTGCAGCTTTTGCCTTTCCTGGACCGCATAACAGGCATTGTTGACGATATTGAGAATAACCCGGCTCATATCCTGGGGGTTGATCTCCAAACTGCCAAGGTCAGGGTCATAATCGGTATTTATGGTCACGTTGAAACTTGAATCATTGGCCCGCATGCCGTGGTAGCCTAACTTTACATACTCATCCACAAAGGTGTTCATCTCCGTTTGCAAACGTTCTCCCGTATTGCCCTTGGAGTGGTTCAGCATGTTTCTGACAATGGAGTCGGACCGCTTGCCGTGTTCGTTGATTTTGGTTGCATTGGAAGACAAATCCCTCAAAATTTCCTGGAGATAGGACCAGGTGTCGTCGTCGAATTTGTCCTTATGGTCTTCAAGCTCTTCATTGATCTCTTCGACCAGGTCTACGGTAAGTTCCGAGAAGTTGATGACAAAGTTCAAAGGGTTTTTAATCTCATGGGCAATACCTGCAGTCAGACTTCCCAAAGAGGCCATTTTTTCCTGCATGATGATCTGGTCCTGCATGGTTTTGATCTGTTCCAGCTTCTCTTCCAGTTCCAGGTTTTTGTCCCTGACCTCTTCCGAGGCCCGCTGCAGTTCTTTTTGGGCCTTTACCCTTTCTGACAACTCTTCGTGGAGCTGGTTCTGGGTTTTTGTCAGACGCTGGTTCAGCTGCCTGAAATAAAAAGAGGCGCAACAAAGGCCAATGATGAGGATGAGGGCAAAGATCAGCTCCTTCCAGTATTTGGCCAGAACTTTGGCCAGGGTGATCTCTCCGTAATGTTCATAGGGGGTGACCTTGAGTATGCGCAGGGTCTCATGAATGGGCTGATAGTTGGACGGTACGGTCCAGCCCTCATATCGTCCGGTACTGGCAGCCTTGCTGTCTGCAGGAATACTCATCAGGGCAATGGCCACTTTTTCGTTTAGCTCCATGGCTGTATGGGAGGCTGTGGCAAATGGCCATTCAGGATATAGCGCCGTACTCAGCCAGAAGGGGAAGCTATCTCCATATTCATGGTTGAGAAAAAGAGGTTCGAATTCTTCAAGGTTAATGGTGCCTTCGGCTGCCATCCGTTCTATAGTGTCGGTGCGTACAGCCCCGATGTCTACCTTTTTATCCCTTACCGCCAGGACCGCATTATCGTGAGATCCTGCAAAGATAAGTTCGTTCAGGTCTTTATAGGGATCGAGTCCCATCTCCAGAAGCTGACGCCAGCCTACCTGCCAGCCGCCCCAGGCGGTCTCATTTACGGCAGCCAGCCGTTTGCCCTTAAGGGATTCTATGGTGGTAATATCGGTTCTGTCCGCCCGTTTGAAAAAGACCACGCCAAATGCGGTGTAGGGTTTTCCCAGTCGCAGATTTTTCAAGGTGGCGATACGTCTGACATCGTGAAGGGCTTCGAATTCTACATACATGCCAGGATTTGTCAGGACAAAATCACCAACGCCCAAGGCCACGGCCTGGCGGATTTCATCCCAGTTATAGGGGACCACCACAAACTTGTATCCGGGAATGTGCTGGGTCAGGTAATCTGCTGTGGGCTGCCATTTTCGAACGGATTTTTCTTTTCCCCGTTTGGCAACCACTGCGATCTCAAGGCGTTTCAATTCTGATGACCGGTCAATTATTTTACCGGCATCTTTGTCTGCGGCTGCAACAACTATTGCACCGGGCCCTGACATCAGAATAAACAGAAACAGGCCGAGCAGCAATACGCCATTTAAGGACTGTCTGAGACGGTTATTTCTGCGGAGCACCTTTTTTATCATCCGGTTTTTGTCCTTTCTCCAAAATCATTTAGGGCTAATAGAGCAGCATACCCAATACCCCTGCACTGGGGATAATCCATACAATATCGACTTTAAACCGCATCAGAGCCACCAAACAGGCCACGAAGATGACCAGGGTGACCCAGTGGAACTGGGCTCCTTTCCCAATGACCACGGCAGCGGCAAAGACCATCCCCACTACAGCCGCCCGTATGCCCTGGAGTGCTGCCTGCATGGTTCTGGACTGTTTGATTTTGTCCAGTACCTGGGAGGCTGTGACCATGAGCAGGGCCGATGGGAAGAAAATGGCAAAGGTGGCAATGGCACCGCCGATCAGCCCCTTTACCTTGTATCCGATGAAGGCGGCTGAAATCAGAATCGGCCCGGGCGTGACCTGACCCATGGCAATGGCAGAGGTAAATTCCGATTGGGTGACCCAATGCACACCCTCTACCACAATTTCCTGGATCAGGGGAATAAAAACAAAGCCGCCTCCGAACAGCATAAGACTCATCCCTGAGAAGGTAACAAATATCCGGGCCAGGGAGTCGTTACCCAGGCCGGGAATGGGAATTGAAAAGAGTAACAGGAAAACAGCCAGCAGGGCCAGGGAAATGGAGAATTTTAGTTTTGAAAAATCCGTATTAACTGCCGCTGGTGAATCTGGAACGTCAGCCGATGCCTGCGTCTTTTTCGGGCCATAGAGCAGCAGACCTGCCGCTCCTGCTCCCAGAATTATCATCAGGGTAATGTAAAATCCTCCGATGCCGAGCAATATGGTGGCTGCAGCCAGAGCCATGATAAATTGGGGCCAGTCTGTAACGGCTTTTTTACTCATACCCCAAGCCGTGGTAATAATGATGGCGGTCACCGCCGGAATAAACCCTGAAAATACCTTGGTGATGGTTGGGATTTCTCCATAGGTAAAATAGATATGGGACAATCCGATCAGTAGAAAAAAAGAGGGCAGGATTACGCCTGTGGCACTGACAAATGCGCCGATGCCGCGCCGCAGTCGATACCCCACAAAGGCAACCACGTTAACGGCAATAGGGCCGGGCAGAAGCATGGCCAGGGAAATGCCGTCCAGCATATCCTCAGTTTTCATAAGCTTTCGTTTGCGGATGATATCATTTTCCACTACGGCGATCAGGGCCGTGAATCCGCCAAAGGCAATACAGCCTATTTTAAGAAAAATAAAGAACAGAAACCAGAGGGAAACCGGCTTGAGGGGGGGCGTAGGATTTGCTTCTTTATTCGTCTTCTGGTGCGGGGGCATATGAAATTGTCTCCTGAGTCTGTCTACCTAATTCCGGCTTTTTATTTCAGCAAGCAGCGCCTTCTGGGGCTTTCTTAACTTTAGTTCCTCAGGATCAAGTTTACTGCCGATGGCCTCCTTTAACGCCCGGTTTTCTTCTTCAAAGGCCAAAATTTCAGATTTGCTAAACTCTTTTGTTTCCTCTTTTTCAGTAAACGCACGCTGGTAGCCCAGGCGGTCAAGGCTTTCTCCTGCAACCAGCTCAAAAATTTTCACATCTTCCGGATCAGCCTCTTTAAAGAATTTGCCCGTATTATTTTTGATAACCGGCTGCTTGACATTGGCCCAGAGCGAGCCGCATTTGGCAGTTTGTTTTGCCTCTTCTGAAATATTAAATTCAAGCATTTCCTCTTTAAAGGGGATGGTAAAGTGAAGCATCATCTCTCGCAGGACCTTTTCCGAGTCCGCTGTCAACGCTTCATAGCTGAGGCCGAAAAAGGAGTCCCCATCGACGGCTTCTTTGTGGGTCAGGGCCAGTTGTTGTTCTTCATGCCAGTTTTTCGCAATATGGTAAAAGCTTTTTTCCCCCACAACTGCCTTGCGAAAAGAGACGGCCACATCCCGGCCATCCCGGTAAAGATAAAGATATCGGGCATCAGGGAAAAAGGATTCAATCTGGGGCAGATAGTATACATTGGCAAGACTCTTACAGCACCATACCAAAGCCCCTTTGGTTTCGGTCATGAGATCGTGGACAGCTCCGTAAATTGCCATGAGAGATCGTTCAAAACAACAGGCTTTTACCAGGTCCCGGTCCAGGTTCATTCCGGCCCAGGCCACAGGATTCACCTCGATCATCCTGCAGACATCGTCGATGAGTAGTTCAAAGTTTTCATCGTTTTCTAGATTGCCGTATCCGGATAACAGGGGCATAAACCGCTCCAGAATATGGGGGGGATGGGGGGAGGCAATGGCCGGCTGCTGATTCAGCATGAGTCTAAGAAGGTTGGAGCCGGATCTCTGGGTACCAATCATGAAAAGGGTCATGTTTTATGTCTCATTGGGAGTTGGATGTTTGTTTTTTCCGGTCCGGGGCTACGTGGTAAATATGCATCCCATTGCGAATTATAATTTTATAGAAAAAATACTATCAATATTTAAGGAAAATTTCTATATGTTTTTATATGATTTTCCTTTTAGCCCGTGCTGTTTTAGTGGAATTCTTTAAAAGATTTTGGTATCCCTTAGACGTACAAGGATGATGGCAGTCGCTGACTGTGGGGCCGCTGTCAAATAAAACTGGAAATTGATATGCAAATGTTGAAAAAAATATTTTTTATAGCGGGCATAATTGTCTGGGCTGTTGTTGCCCGGGCTGAGAAATTGGTGTGGGTAACGGATGATACGCCTGGTGGACATTACATCACAGGGGGCGGACCATCCTTTGATTCGGAAAAGCCCGGGATTGAGATTGAACTCTACCGGATGGTGGCCCAAAAGCTAAACCTTGAGATCGAATTTAAAAGGTTGGCCTGGACGCGTTGCCTGTACCTCATAGAACACAACGGGGTGGATGGCATTTTCCCGGCAAGTTTCAAAAAGAGTCGAATGAAAATCGGTGCTTACCCCATGAAAAACAACCAGGTGGATGCCAGCCGTAAAACCCGGAATAATGCCTATTATTTATACCAGCTTAAAAACGGACCCATCGGATGGGATGGTAAGGGGTTTACCCATGACGGTCCTGCCACCATCGGGGTGCCTGAAGGATGGGCCATTGTAGAGGTGGTTCAGAAGCTTTACAGGGCTGTAAGGGAAGAAACCGTAAACCGGAATACACCCAATTTGCTGATTCATAGAAGACTTGCGGGCTTCATCTGCCTGGAAACTGTATTTGACGCTTACCTCGACAGGGAGCCCAATGCCTATGCCGATATTGTTAAGGTAGATCCACCCGTGTGGGAGAAACCCTACTACCTGATGCTTTCCCATAAGTTTGTCGCCGCAAATCCCCAATTGTCGGAACATATATGGAATGCCATTCGCGACATAAAAAAAAGCCATGCCTATTCCACCATGGTTAACCGGTATGTGAAATAAGTCGCTTCCCAGGCTATGTCTCGCTGTCTCAGGAAGCCGTGTCAACCGACTATAAAGGCGTTTCCTGAGATCGTGCGTCATGCGGCGGCTGACAAGACAAGAGGTTTGTACGCCTTTCATATGAAGCGTTAACCGCCTCCTCGCAGATGTCTACCCCGGGAAACTGTACTATGGCTACCGGTTCAGTTTTGATTCAATGGGCCTGCCAGCATTGCTGTCCAGACCTACGGAGCCTTTTTAAATTTCAATCCCATCTGCATGCCATTGTTTCTGATGGTTGTTTTCAAGATGATGGCGATTTCCATATGGCCTGCATTTTTTAAATGAAAAAAGGCAAGGTAAGGTTGCATTTGGTAACAGATTGAAATAAAAAGGTAAATGATACGTTTGCCCTGATGCCGCATTCTGTGGCCGCTCAATATGCGGCAGGGCGGACCAGCCAATGGAGGGGCTTTTGGCTATAAGTATTCTAAGAGTATTGGGTTTTGAATTCCAATGGATTTGCGAGGTGGACTGTTTCTAACTGCTTAATATAAAAATTGTAAATGCTGTGATTGCCGGGGTGTCGAATTCTGCAGACCTGGACAGCGGGAATGGAGGCGGAGGATGATGGCAGGTGGGAAAATACTTGGTGCAGTATCTTTTTTTGCATTGCTCTTCATATCCCTCATGGGGGGCGGGCCGGTGCGGGCCGCCGACTATACCGTTACCACCCTGGCGGATAACATAAATGCAGGGTCCCTTCGCTGGGCTGTAACCAATGCGGCTGACAACGACCGCATTCTATTTGCCCAGGGCCTTGAAGGCCAGATCACTCTTTTGTCAGACCTGCCCGCCCTAAACTCGGTGACATTTGAAAATGCAGAAGGCATAACGCTTTCCAGGCAAAATACCACTATTGCTGTCGCCTTGACTGTGGCTGTCGGAAAGACCCTGTCCGGCAGCCTGCCCAATATTACAGATGCTGAAGCAACCGGCGATGATGCTTTTGGCGTGTATTCAGACGGCGTCATGGGCTTTGACAGCATCACAGGCCAGATAAGTGCAAAAGCCGGCGGTGATGAAGCCTATGGGGTGGGTGCAGGTGACAACCTGGCCGTGAATGATGTCAGCGGCACAGTTGAGGCCGAAGCCGGAGGCGCAGGTGCCTATGGACTGTTTGCATTCGGAGACCTGGCCTTAAATGACATCACCGGTAGTGTTGAAGCCTCAGCCGGCAGCGATGACGCCTTTGGCCTGTTATCAATTGGAGATCTTACCGTGAACGACATCACCGGCAGCGTCAAAGCTTTGGCCGGTAACGATGGTGCTTACGGCTTGGGTTCATTGGGTGGCGACATCGCCTTGAATGATATCACCGGCAGCATTGAAGTCACAGCCGGAGGCGATGAGGCCCATGGTCTGGTTGCAGGAGGCGATCTGACTTTGAATGAGCTCAGTGGTACAGTCAATGCCACTGCCGGAGGGGACTTTGCCTCCGGGCTCTGGTCAGGCAATATGACCGTAACGGATATCAGCGGTACTGTGACAGCTGTTACCGGTGGCCATACCGCCATAGGGTTGGTAGCTGAAGGTGCGCTGTCCGGCCCGGCAGGGAGTACAGCTCTCATTTCAGGGGGGATTGAGGCAAAGGCGAGCGGTCTGGCTGTGGCCGTGGCTGCGGACGACGGGATGAACCTGAGGGTTACCGGCACCCTCACAGCCACAGATACCTCAGGCACTGCCAATGCTTATTCCATTGCCGCAGGCACCCATGACGATGCCGGCAACTGGGTACAGGGCTTGGCAATTGACGATATCGTCGTTCTGGGGCAGGGGGCTGACATCACCGGTAAAATCGATCTTGGAGGGGGCACAAACACACTGACCCTTGAGGATTCCGGGAGCCTCACAGGGGATGTGGACAATGTCACCACCCTTGCCAAAACCGGCTCAGGGACCTGGCAGACACAGGGGCGGATCAGCACCCAAAATCTCAGTGTTACCAGCGGTAATCTTACCATTGACGACGATTCAACCCATACGGTATCCAATGCCCTTGCCATATCTTCAGGGGGAACCCTCACAGCCACGGTTCAGCAAACCGGTACCCCTTCGGTGACCGCCGATACCCTGGCCAATAACGGGGAGGCAAAATTTGTCCTGGGCAAGCTGGTGCCCTTTGGAACTACATTTGACGTGGTGACCACCACTGCCGGGATCAGCGGCACAGGAGAGCTGACCAGCCCACTGCTGGATCTCACTGTGACCGGAAATAATATCAGGGCTGAAAAAAAAAATTATTCGGATCTGCCCCTGGACACGGCCAATGCCAAAACACTGGCAGGGGTGCTCAACCCTTATACCGCAACAGCCACAGGGGATATGGCCACCCTGCTGACCGGTCTTGACACGGTTTCCAGTGTTGGCGAGTTCAATACCTGCATAGAGCAGCTTTTATCCCTCGCAGGCCCGGGCGACATGACCATTGAATCGTCCAGAATCTTTTCGTTTCTGGCCCAGGACCGTATGGCAGGCCTCAGGGCTCAGACCCGGCAGGTGGCCAAAAACACAATTTTAAACCCGGATGATCCTGAAACCTGGCCTTTGCTGGCCTCTACCGGGAGCCTGGCAGGGCTCTTCGACCGCCGCCCCCATGACTCCCCTTACGGTGTTTTTGTAAAATCCCTTCACCGGTCGGGCAGCAGGGATAGCTATCAGGGTTATACCGGCTATGACCATGATACCATGGGGCTGTCTGCCGGTCTTGACCGGGTATTCAGTGAAAGTTTCCTGGCAGGGGTGAGCCTGGGATATGCCCAAAATGATCTGGATTATGAGGATGAAGGGGGCAGCCACGCCAATGTGGACAATCTGGGCGCTGGCCTTTATGGTTCCCTTTTCAGCAGGCAATGGTATGTTGACGCCCATTTATCAGGTACCCGCAGCACCTCTCATGTCAACCGGAACATTGCTTTTTTAAACCGGACCGCCCAAAGTGACCGGGACGGATATGTCCTTGGGGGAATACTGGACTCAGGGTACAGGTTTTCCACTCACAGGATGGGTATCTCCCCCCTGGTCTCAGTGGCATATCGCTTTTTTCACCAGGGTGGATACACCGAGACCGGGGCCGGGTCTGCCAACCTTGCAGTGGATTCCATGACCGGCCATTCCCTTAAAACAGGGTTGGGGGTCAAGCTGGACCGGACCTTCAACCCTGATCAACGGTGGACCTTGATCCCGGAGATTTCCGGCAGATGGGTTCATGAATTCATTGATCAGGACCGGGACGTTGAGGTTTCCATGGCAGGGATGCCGGGCCAAATTTATAACCAGGAATTGTTAGGGCCAAAGGACGATGCATTAAGGATCAGGGCCGGTGTCACCGCCTTTTACGAGAGGAAGCTTGCCCTGCTCTTCCATTATATAGGGGAGTTTGAACACGGGGCTGAGAGTCACGGCATGTCTTGTGAACTCCAGTACTTTTTTTAGGACCTATCCTCCCTTTCATCAGAGCCAGCCGAGTTCTTCTCCTCATAGTTCAAGTGTTTCTATCCTGTTGTAATTAGTAAAATAATGTAAAACCGTATTGTATATTTTTGCGGCTGGGTTAATTTGTTTCAAATGAACTTTGGGTTAATTTGATCTAAATGAACTTTTGGTTAATTTGAACCCAATGAAATATTTTCGGTTGACAGGGGAGAAAAAGCATGCATTTTTATATCCCAAATGAGACTTTAAAGTATCATTTGGGACTAAAACATACGAGATGGGGAGTTGGTTTACCATGAAACAAGCCACCAGGGAACGGATTATCACCCAGGCCATTGCCTGTATTGCACAGAATGCCAATTCAGGTATGGATGAAATTGCCAAGGCAGCAGAAGTCGGCCGCGCTACTCTTTTCCGTCATTTTAAATCCAAGGCGGAATTACTTTTGGCCATCAAACTCAGTGCCGGTGAGCAGCTTGAAGCTGTGGTCAGCCCGGTATTTCACTCAGATTTGCCGGCAAAGGAGAAACTGATTCGCATGGTGACACGGCTTATTCCCCTTGGGGCAAGCCTGAATGTCTCTGCTTATTTTATCCATCCGGTAAAAGAGGATGACCCCAGGGTAATGGCCAGTTACCTAAGATGTATGGACCAGACCCGGCAGTTGTGTCTGGATTTAAAGGCTGAAGGAGATCTGCAGCAGGAAGCGCCTTTGACCTGGCTTGTGGCCAGTATGGACAGCCTGATTTTTGCCGCATGGGAAAAGGTGGAAAGCGGGGATATCGCACCGAAACAGGCTCCCTGGTTGGTATTGAATACTTTTTTAGCCGGACACGCTACCCCGGACACCATTACCTGGTTTAACGAACAAAAGGACGCACACCAATGAAGACAAAAAAAATGTGGAGCTTGATCTGTACAGGCATAATATTCTTCCTGGCAGCAGGCCTTTTATGGCAGACAGGTCTGATTGACAGACATTTTGTTTTAGCATCAACAGGTTCACAGGACATTCAGGACGCTGCAACAATAGAAAAGGCGAAAACAGTTGGCGTAGTCCATCCCAGACCCATTGAAAACGGGACTGCCATTGTGCTGCCCGGCCGTGCAAGGGCAGCCACCCAGGCCACCTTATTTTTCAGGGTTGCAGGTCCTCTTGCCAGGGTCCATGCCAACCCCGGAGACCGGGTACAAAAGGGCGATTTACTGCTTGAGATGGATGATCGGGATTACCGGCGTCAGGTCAGAGTCGTGGAAAGCCAGTTAAAGTCTGCCCGTGCCAATCTTTTAAAAATGAAAACCGGTGCCCGTCCCGAAGATGTCCGTATCGTGGAATCCACCCTTGTAGCGGCGGTAGCTGATCTGGATCTTGCCAAAAAAGAACTGGAACGTCACGAAATCCTCTATAAGAACCAGGCGGTGTCAGAGCAGGCCTATGACCGGGCCAAAACCAATGTGCAAAGTCTTGACGCCCGTGTTGTCTCTTTGGAAGAGCAGTTGGCAAGGGATAAAAAAGGGGCCAGGAAAGAGGACATCATGACGGCCCGTGCCGGTATCGAAGAGTTAACCGTCCGGTTGTCCATAGCAAAGGATCAGCTCAGCGATACCAGGCTTCTTGCACCCTTTGACGGTGTGGTTACCAAACGCATTCCAGATGCCCATGAAATGGTTGCTCAAGGAGAGCCCGTGATGTTGCTGGATGATATTTCCCGGCTCGAAATCCCTGTGGATGTGCCGGAGACCCATGTTCGTCAGGTCCTGACCCCGGGATTCGGGAAGACAACAGGATTTGCTGCCGGACAATATACAGCCGTGTTCCTGACCACCGGAAGCCGCCAATATCCCGCCGACCTGACCGAATACTCAAGCCGGGCGGACCAGGCCACAGGTACCTATGAGTTTGTATTTACCATTAAACCTGCTGCCGAAGATCTTCTGTTTCCCGGGATGACGGCGCAAATCCGGGTAAGTTCAGGTGGTTCTCGCTCTAAACTCCAAGCCCTGGCCATTCCCCTTGAAAGTCTTCTGGGGGTGGCAGGCAATTCCGCCCATGTATTCCGGGTTGACCCTTCTACCCGGACTGCCGTACGCCAGGCCATTACCTTTGAATCCTTAGCCTCCGGCAATGAGGTCAGTGTCATGAGCGGGCTTTCCTCTGAGGACCTAGTGGTGGAACAGGGTGCTGCCTTTATCCGTCAGGGTGAATCTGTTCAATTTGATCTTCCATAAAAGAAAAGGGAAATATACCCCGAGATGAATTTTGCACAATCTGTTCTGAAAACTCGCATCATCAGTATTCTTCTGTCCGCATTTGTTGCTGTCGCAGGTCTTGTGACCTATCAGAAACTGGGACGGCTTGCCTATCCGGATTTTACCATCAAAACCGCCATGATAATTACTCCATATGGCGGCGCATCTCCCCTGGAGGTGGAAAAAGAAGTCACGGATAAGATTGAACAGGCCGTCCAGAGTCTGGGGCAGTTGGATTACGTTACATCCATCTCCCAGGAAGGTTTGTCCGTGGTCTATGCCGAGATTAAGCCTGAGTTTGACTCCGGCAAGATTCCCCAGATCTGGGATGAACTTCGGCGCAAGGTTAATGATACATCGGCCTATCTGCCGCCGGGTGCGGGACCGGTCATGGTCAACGATGATTTCGGGGATGTGTACGGGGTATATTTTGCCATTTCAGGAGAGGGCTTTTCCAGCAGGGAGCTTAAAAGTTATGCCAAATATTTGAAAAAAGAGCTCCTCCTGGTGGATGAGGTCGCCAAAATCGATATCTGGGGGGAACAGGCCGAGACCATCTATGTGGAGTTTCCCAGGGCCCGGCTCTCCCAGCTCGGCATATCACCGGATATGATCTTTGGCACCCTGGCGTCCCAGAACCTGATCACACCGGCCGGAAAGGTCAAGCACGGCCCTGAGTATATTAGGTTTGCCACCACAGGGGAGTTGTCCGGTGAAAAGGCGATTGCGGACCTCTATATCGCAGGTTCGCAAGGGAAACTATTCAGACTGGGTGACGTTGCCCGGGTGTCCAGAGGATACCGGGATCCGGCCCCCAATAAAATGCTGTTTAACGGTAAACCTGCCATCGGCCTGGGGGTATCCACGGAAAAGGGGGGTAATGTCGTTCAAATGGGTGCGGCCATTATGGACCGGATCTCCGCCATGGAAAAACTTAAACCCCAAGGCATGAACATTGATATCATCAACTTCCAGGCCTCCCGGGTAACCGACTCTTTAGATGAGTTCATGATTAATCTGGGCGAAGCCGTGGTCATTGTAATCCTCTTGCTATTGTTTTTCATGGGCCTGCGGGCAGGGCTGCTCATCGGCGGGGTGCTGATTTTAACCATCCTTGCCACCTTTGTGGGCATGTTTATGGCTGATATTACCCTTCAGCTCATCTCGCTGGGCGCTTTAGTGCTGGCCCTGGGACTGCTGGTGGACAATGCAATCGTGGTCACCGATGTATACCTTATCCGCATGGCCCGCGGGGATGATAAATCAAAGGCTGCTGAAACCGCAATCCGATCCACCATGTGGCCCCTGCTGGGTGCTACCCTGGTCGCTATCCTGGCCTTTGTACCGGTCGGCCTCAATCCCAGTGCCTCAGGCGAGTTCTGCCGCAGCCTCTTTTACGTCCTGGCCATTTCTTTGGGCTTAAGCTGGGTCTTTGCCCTGACCATAACCCCGGTGCTCTGTATCCGGTTTTTAAAATTACCTGATAGTACAGATACGGATCCCTATGACCGTCCCTTTTACAGGCGGTTCAGACGATTTCTCCATACCTGCATCCGTAACCGCTGGATTACCCTGGC
>PIVQ01001010.1 GCA_003354055.1 Desulfobacteraceae bacterium
CCGGTAATGGAATAAATAACCGGCAGATAATATGCTGTATTGGGAAATCCGACTTTTGTACTTGCATCATAGGTAGCAAGTGCTTGGTTTAGTTGTCCTTCAGCCTGTGCAACTACTTTATAACCGCCCTGAATTGCAGCAAATGCGATTAGTTTTGACATATTATTTTCCTCCTTCGTTGAGGATTTTATTTAGTTTGTCTGTATTGGCTATCCAAATCTTCCAGATTCTAAGCTTCCAGGGCCTGGCGATCAGCCATATCCATCATGACTCTCTCTCTTGCCTTGTCGATACCCAGTTCTTTTCTCTTTCTATCGATGTGGGCAATCATGAGATGGGCATGTTTAATGGGATCGGATTCAACATCCCACATACCGCCATAGATCTCTTCCATGTCTTTACTCAGGTGATCATGGAATACTGGTGCGCCTGAAGAGTGCAGTTTGCCGCCAAATACGGTGTAGATACCGGAGGTCACAACATACTGACCGATGGCAATGGCTTTTTCACTCATCCATTCAGGTGCTGAACCGGCTACCGGCCAGTCACAAAGATCCTGACCCATGTTACCGGCGTTAACAACCTGGATGGCTGCGTTTATGATCCGAGAGTTATCCACACAGGAACCCATGTGAAGAACAGGGGGAATACCGACTGTCTCACAAATTTCAGCCAGTCCGGGACCGCAGTAAGCTGCAGCTGAATCAGGCTGGAGGAGACCGTGGGTTGCAGCCGTAATACCGCCGCAGCCTGTGGTCAGAACGATGACATCGTTCTTAATGAGTTCTTTAATGACTTTTATATGTGCTTCATTATGTTTCTGTCTGGCGTTGTTACAGCCAACAACCGCTGCAACACCACGGATACGGCCGTTGATGATATTATCATTCAGAGTGTAATAAGTGCCTCTGAAAGATCCACCTAAGTGATATTTTACAGATTCAACAGAGAAACCAGCGACCTGGGCTTCTTTTTCAGGCGGAATCTGAACGTCGTCACCACGGTTTTTGAAGTTTTCAATGGCCATGGTCACGATTCTCATGGCATCTTCCATGGCATGGTGCTCGTCAAACTCAATGTGAAGAACATTGGGTTGTTCCATTTTTGCCATTGGGTGGGTGGTGATCAGTTTGGTATGGAAGCACTTGGCAACGTTGGCCAGGTTCTGCATTACACACTGAACATCCACAACCATTGCGTCACAGGCGCCTGTTATAATGGCAAGTTCCTGCTGGAGGAAGTTACCTGCATTGGGAACCCCGTGTCTCTGGAGAACTTCATTGGCTGTACAGCAGATACCGCCGAGCTGAATGCCTTTGGCACCGACTTTGGTGGCAAGTTCCAACATCTCAGTAGACTGGGCAGCTGCAACAACCATTTCGGAAAGAACAGGTTCATGGCCATGGACGATGATGTTGACATGGTCTTCTTTCATGATCCCAAGATTGGCTTCTGATATCAAAGGAGAAGGTGTTCCGAACATGACATCCTGAAGATCGGTGGCCATCCAGGAACCGGAAAGATCGGCCAGGGAGGCTCTGGCACCCTGTTTCATGATGTTCTTGTAATCCTGGTCAACACCGATACAGGTTCTGTGCATGATATCAACAATTTCCCTGTCTATATTTCTGGGAAGGACACCCAGTTTTTCCCATCTTTCATATCTGGCTTTGGGAAATCTTTTGGGGACCATCAGAAGGCCTTCAGGTTTTCCCCATTCACCTAGTACGGTTTCAGCAACTTCAAGTGCAATTTCATCAATGTCTCTGTCAACCATTTCGCCGTCAACTTCAACTTTGATGTCCACACCGTAATCCGGTGCAATGGCCAGAAGTTTGATGGGGTCTTTTATTTTGTAATCATCAGTCTCTTTTCTGGCAGCTGCCAGAAAAACTTCAGCAACGGTTCTGCCGTGATCAGAGTGAGCAGCTGCGCCTGCTGCGATCATTCTTGCAAAGTTTCTTGCTGCAATGGTATTGGCTGTGGCACCGCAAAGCCCTTTTCTTGTATCTTCGCCTTCGATTCCGCTCTTGGGAAGGGGAAGACGACAGGGGCCCATGGCGCAGTTTTTACAACAAATGCCCTGGATGCCGATATTACACTGTTTCATATTGGCCGCTCTGTCGAAAATGGTTTCAATACCAAGTTTCTGGGAGCGGGTAATCATTTTTTGAGATGCAGTACAAATAGAGACTTCTGTCGGATCAGGTAATTTTGGTCCTTTGACTGCTTT
>PIVQ01000261.1 GCA_003354055.1 Desulfobacteraceae bacterium
TCTATCATGCTTACGCCCTGGGCCAGCGCATCCACCATATCCCTGTCTTCCCATCCAAGATCTTT
Source organism: Desulfobacteraceae bacterium (assembly GCA_003354055.1). Next base: position 66 of record PIVQ01000261.1, read on the forward strand.
CAAGACCTTAATATCGTCTTTAGTGACAGACCCGGGAACCTTTACAGATTTAATGACAAACGAAAGCATGGCACTCTCTTTCTCTTCCAAAAGAGATAATGACGGATCTGATTCCATTTTTTGAAAATCAGACTCTTCTAACCCCTGTTTTTTCAGTACGCTTTTATTGAAATCCATGCAGAATTTATAGTCCAGGTTATGGGCAACAAGGTATCGGATATGGGCAAGCAGGGAGAAGCTCAAAGCGGGATGGGTTGAAAAGTACTGGGTTCTTCGCATCTGCTGCTCAAACAACGAAGGGCTTGCACTCATCATTTCCATAGGTTTTGGTATGATACCGATCTTTTCCATATACATCTCATACCCCTCTTTTACCACGCCTTGGGCATTTTCAGGTTGAACGGTCTGGATTAAAGCCATGTGTCGCTCCTTTGTTTATACGATGATTGAAGGAAACTTAGGTTAACGGAAAATCATTGATGCGGATATTCAAAAATTTATCCGGCAACTTCAAATAATTTGACTTTGAATTTATACACGAATGAACTATAAGTAAAATTAATTAATGTAATACAAACGATAAGAACAGGTAATAATCAAATTCTATGAATCATCTTGAACTAAAACATTTACGAATGATTTCCATCATCGCCAAAACCCAGAATATGACCCGTGCCGCAGAACGACTCTTTGTCTCCCAATCGGCTTTAAGCCAACAACTCAAGGACATTGAGGGGAAATTAGGCGCAAACCTGTTCAATAGAACCCGAAAAAGAATGCTGCTGACAGCCATTGGAAAACGAATCTTAAAAACAGCTGAGCATGTTATTGAGACGATTGAAGATACAGAACTTGAAATTGCCAAAATCGTTTCCGGTGATACGGGGGAACTCAGGGTGGGGACGCAATGCATCTTTTGTTATAAATGGCTGCCACTTGTCATGGGAGCATTTCAGAAAAAATTTCCCAATATTGAGATTATCATTGGGGATTCCAACAGCCTATTCGAGGAGCTGGAGTCCGGAAAATATGATTTTGTCATTTCCGGAGGAACCGTCGATGATGATCGTTTCACACATTTACCCTTATTCGAGGATCAGATGAGCTGTATAATGCCGAATAACCATCCATTGACTGCAAAACAATTTTTCGATTTCGACAATATTATTGATGCCAGCCTCATTGCCCATATGGAAAAAGAGGATAACAGATTTTTCCAACATTTTATCAAACCACGGGGTATTGAGCCCCCAAGATATATGACTGTCCGCCAGCCCCAGGCCATTATTGAATTGGTAAGTTCAGGATTCGGTATAGGATTTTTTCCCAAATGGGCGGTGAAATCGGCTATTGAGTCAAAAGCCCTCACCGCCCGCCCCATTACCCGGACCGGGATACCCATCCAATGGAATGCCGTCTTCCTGAAAAAAAGACGGCTTGAGGTTTTTCAAAGAGAATTTATCAATATGCTAGGAAAACTAAATCCTGTTGAGAGGAGAGAAAAACAAATGCTCACCTCTTCTGGACTTTCATCACCCGTTTCATCAACCAGATAAAGGGTTTGGTAAAATGCCCCTCCATATCTGCCTGTACCTCATCCAGAAGATCTGGTATGGGAAGGTCCTGGGGACATTTTTCAACGCATTCCCCGCATTGAACGCACCGGGAGGCCAAAGTAACCTTATCCGTAACAACCCCGCCGTTCTGGAAAAGATACATTATTTTTGCCGATTTATCCTTGAATGCATGTTTGGAATTATACTGTTCAAAACAGCTTGGGATATTCACGCCCCCCGGGCAAGGCATGCAGTACTGACATCCGGTGCACCCCACCCGCATCACCCGTCGAAATTCATCTGCCGCTTCATCCACCAGACTGACTTCTTTTTGGGAGAACGTATCCGGCAGGGCATTTTCAGCCAAAGCTAAATTTTCGACAATATGCGCATCGTTGTTCATTCCCGAAAGAACTACCGTGACCTCAGGGTGATTCCATATCCAGCCCAGAGACCATTCCACAGGAGTTTTCTTTTCATCTGCTTTTTTCCAAATTTTCTGAACCGAGGGCGGTGGGGTTTTGGCCAGGTTCCCGCCCCGCAGCGGCTCCATAATCATGACCGCCATCTCTTTTGATGCAGCATATTTTAGTCCGGCAGTTCCAGCCTGATTCTGTGTGTCCAGAAAGTTGTATTGAATCTGGCAAAAGGTCCAGTCATAGTCATCCACAATCTCATTAAAATCGCCTGAAAGCCCGTGAAATGAAAACCCGGCATTAATAATCTTACCCGTTTTCAGGGCGTCATCCAGAAACTCTATCACACCGCTTTGTTTGGCTGTTTCCCAGAGGTCCCCACTCAAAGCATGAACCAGATAGTAATCAATACGATCGGTTTTCAATTTAGCAAGCTGCTCGTCAAGAATCTTATCCATCCCCTCTTTGGAATGGGTCATCCAGTGAGGCAGCTTGGTGGCAATCTTTACCTCATCCCTGATCCTGTTTTTTGACAGCACCTTGCCCAGAAAAGGTTCGCTTTTTCCGCTGTGGTAAGGATAGGCCGTATCAAAATAATTAACCCCCTTATCCTTTGCATCAAGAATCTGCCTTTCGGCAAGATTTTCATTGATGGACTGCATTCTTACAGGCAGCCGCATGCATCCATACCCCAGTACAGATAATTTATCCCCGTTTTTAGGCACCTTGCGATACAGCATTGCTCCTCCTCCGTGTCCTTTGTCCCATTTATTTTTTGATACAATGTATATTTTATGTTACCGTTATTCAATAAATGCGTACCTAAATATCTCTTCATTTACAATAACTAAATTGCGATTACGTTAAAAACGTTACGGATATTATTGACCTTTTTAATGAGCTATTCTTTTTGTGGAAAAGGCACCTAAAAAACTCTATGGCGCCTGCCTGACAAAGCACTTTTAAAACCCATAAGGTATAGTTGAAAGCCCGATAAGGCCGAGAACGTGAGATAGAATCAGTTAATTCCAAAGGAGAGTGAAAAAATGAAAAAACTTTTTTTTGCCGCCATCATTGTACTTTTCAGCGTAACCATCTGCTCAGCCCAGACAAAAACAGTCAGCGCAGCGTCAGACCCATGGCCCCCTTTTGTGGATCCCGATCATCCCAAAAAAGGAATTTCCATTGAAATTGTAACTGCTGCCTTTGCCACTCAGGGATACACACTTGAACACAAAATTATGCCCTGGGCCCGTGCAGAGGACGGAGTCAAAAAAGGAAAAATTGATGTCCTGCCCAACACCTGGTTTACAGACAAGCGGACAAGTTACCTTGCGTACAGCAAGCCCTATGCATCAAATGAAGTCAAATTCATCAAAAAAAAAGGTGATGCATTTGAGTACACTGGCCTGGAAAGCCTTTCCGGAAAAAAAATCGGTATTATGCTCGGTTATGGCTACAGTGATGATTTCATGAATTCCAAAGACTTCAAACGGGAAGCAGTAAGCGATTTTGTCAAAAACATTAAAAAACTGGTAAACGATAGAATCGACCTGAGTCTGGAAGATGAAATTGTCGCAAAAAATTTAATCTCAAAAAAAGATCCCACGCTTCTGGATAAAATCGAGTTTACAAAAAACTTTCTGTCAAGTAATGCCCTACATGTCACCTGCGGACTTGCAAACCCAAGACATGAAGAGATCATAAATGCCTTTAACAAAGGTCTGGAAGAAATAACTTCAAACGGCACCCTTGAAAAAATCCTCAAGAGCTATGGTATAGAATAGCCTAAATCACGGCATTGGCCGGGGTAAGCGTAAAGTCTCTCTTCCGGCCAGTGCCCTATATTACCGGGGTATAAGAAGGTCATTGATATACCCCTAAAAGGGAGGGGGCATTAGTCGAAGGCAACAAATCGAGAAAACCATTTGAAATGAGTCTGTTTCTTTTTTAGATAAATATCTATAAGCTCATCTAACATCATAAGCGTCAAACCCCATATCCGTCTCTTCTCGTAAAAATAACAAGGGATATTAAAATTCTTTCCCATAACTCTATACTTCATTTTCTTTCGGTTTTCTTTTTTTAGGAGAAAAGATAGGGGAAGTTTAAAAATTTCTTCAACTTCATCTTCTTTTTTAAACTTTATTGAATCATAATTATTCATAAGAAAAATGAAGGGAGTGACTATCATAGGGGCTATATTATTGTGACTTCTTGTAAAAAGATCAGAAAGCCTTCCAATGTGTTTCCCTTCTTGCTCAATGTCTATGCCCGTTTCTTCCAATAATTCACGGGTAGCCGTCGAAAGCCCGTTTTTATCCTTGTTATCCATCATTCCTCCCGGCAAGCTTACATGGCCGGACCAGGGATCACCTTTTCTCTTAGCCCTTTTAATTAAAAGCATATATATTTCGTCTTCGAATGGGCTTTTATATAGAAGCACCGTTGTACAGGCCCTCCGAATTAAATATTTACCAGGAATTATAACGGGTTTATGTTCAGATATTCTTTTTTCAAAAACGTGAATATTTTTGTCAAGAAACATTAAAATCCTAAAATGTAAAATACGGCAGTTAGTTAAGCTTAAACCGGATACGGAGGACCTGATTTTCAAATCCGACACCGGTGATTCTGAACTGCCCGATTTCTCTGGTGGAGGCCACATGATCCCCGATACAGGGGCAGGCATCGTAGTCGCCCATGCGGACCACCCTAAAATGGGTGATATCTTCTTTACCGGGTACCCGCGTAAGGTTAAAGGCTTCTTCGGCCTCTTCTCTGGGCATATCTTCTATGATCACCGAATAATCGTTTTCTATGGCCTGGTTGACGTCAGCCTGGATGGCTTCGACGTCTTCGGGGGTCAGCTCACGGTCAAAACGATAGTCGCATTTTGACTTTTTGGGGTTGATGTGAGCGGAAAAACATCGGTCGCAAGCGAAGCGACGGACCATGGCCTGATTAAGAAGATGTTCTACTGAGTGCATTCTGGGATTGTAAGATTTTGACATGAGATATCTCGCGCTGGTTGTGGTCAGGATGAATGCTGAGTCAGATTGATAATTGTCTGCTTAAAATCACCAGGCATGGGGGCCTCAAATTGCAGCCTTAGACCTGAATAGGGATGCCTAAAGCTTAGCTGCCAGGAGTGGAGCATTTGCCGCGGGGCAATGGAAGATCCTTTTCGGTACCTGCGTAATTGATAGACACGGTCGCCGTATAGAGGCATGCCCTGGGCGTAACAATGAACCCGGATCTGATGTGTTCGGCCAGTATATAGCCGGACATCTATCAACGCACCGTCATTGAACCGTTCTTTGACGCAGAATCCTGTTTTGGCATATTTTCCGGTCTCTTCATTCACTGACATGAGTTTGCGTTTTTTGGGATGGCGGCCAATGGGCAATTCAATGATGCCGGTGTCTGGGATATCATTGCCCCGTACCAGAGCCAGGTAATGTTTTTCCACCCTGCGCTGCTTAAACTCATTCTGGAGGAAGGCATGACTTTTAAAGGTCTTGGCCACAAGAATCAGGCCGGAGGTATTCATATCAAGACGATGGACAATACCGGGCCGTATAGGATCCCAATGGATTTCCTTAAAGCAGGGGTCGTGGGCCAGTAATCCGTTGACCAGAGTACCGTTCATGTGGCCAGGAGCCGGATGGACGACCATGCCGGTGGGTTTGTCCACAACCAGGATGTGATCATCCTCATGAAGGATGGACAGAGCCATAGATTCAGGCATGGGAAGAGACGCTTTAGTATCGTCTATTATCAGGCCGGTAATGGCTTCACCAGATTTCACCCTGTATCCGGGCCGTTTGGTAAAATTGCCCACCTGGATATCCTGTTTGGAGATCAGAGCTGCTGCCCGACTTCTGGAACAGCCAGGGATCTGCTGTGAAACCACCTGATCCAACCGTAAACCGGCAAGAGAATCGGAAATTTTAAATAAGAGGTCCATAATTAGAATACAAAAACCGGCAGCCTCTAACGGCCTGCCGGTTTAATATTAAGTCAGTGGGTAAAAATCAATTGAACAGATTTTCGATCTCTTGCATCATTGCTTTTTCATCAATATCTTTGGCCATGGAAAGCTCCTGAACCAAGAGGTTCTGGGCAGTGTCAAGAAGCTTGCGCTCACCAAAAGACAGATCTTTTTCCAATTTCAACTGGAAGAGATCACGGAACACCTCGGCCACGTCATAAATGGAGCCGGTCTTAATTTTATCCATGTATTCTCTGTAGCGGCGGTTCCAGGTCTGATTATCGCTGTTCTGGGCCTTTTCCTGCATTACCTTGTATACTTCAGGTACTTCATTCTCAGGGATAACTTCCCGCAGCCCTACGGATTCCACATTGGATGTGGGAATCATTATAACCATACCGTTTTCCACGATTTTCATCATGTAAAAGTTCATGGTGTCGCCGTTGATTTCCTTGCTCTCAATTGACTCGATGTAGCCTACACCGTGTGCAGGATAGACAGCAAGGTCGCCCTTGGAAAACTCTTTTTTGGTTGAATTACTGTTTGCCTTAGCCATGGTCTTTCCGGATTCTTCTACCATTGATAGCCCACCTTAATTTGTGTAAAAACAAGTTGCCCATTCTCAGGCAGAGAACCATATTTTCACAACAATGTCAACAAAATAATTCCTGGATAGCTTTAATAAACAAGGTTCTTGCTGAATTCATTGACTATTCATACAAAATAAAATTCTAAGGATTTTTAATACAAAAGTGAAATTATGATAAAAACGAAAAATACTATATCAGGAAGGAATCGAAAAATTATCGACGGGAATTGATCTTATTCATTGCCTTGACCACCCCGTTCTCAAGGATGGATAAACAGGCATCTGTTGCCGATTCTATGAGGTGATCCAGCTCATTTTGCTCCTCAGGAGAGAATTTGCCCAGCACATGACCGGTAACGTCTTTATGCCCCCCGGGATGGCCGACCCCGACCCGGATCCGGATACATTCTTTTCGGCCGAATGCATCAATAATGGAACGAATTCCATTGTGGCCGCCATGCCCCCGGCCCTGAACAATTTTAATCTTACCGTACTCAAGATCCATATCATCATGAACGACAACAATATCCCCCATGTCGATTTTATAATAGGCTGCCAGCTTTTGAATAGGGGGACCGCTGCGGTTCATATAGGCCATGGGCTTGACCAGAAAAAGGTCTCTGGACCGCACACGCGCCTTTGCAAAAGCCGCATCGAATTTTTGTTTATTCAGCTCCCGGCCGAGCTTTGAGGCAAGCGCATCAACCACCAGGAACCCAATATTATGGCGGGTCTGAGAATATTCCTTTCCAGGATTTCCCAGACCCGCCAATAATGTAAACTTTGCATCAGACATGATGTCGGATATAAAAGGATTATTCAGCTGCGGGTTCTTCTGCAGCTTCTCCTTCTTCGATCATGTCTTCATCTTCTTCTTCAACTTCAGCAGCATCAGTTGTCGGCGGAACAACAGTGATAATGGTGAAATTCACCTCATGGGGGATTTCAATGTCTTCACCCAGATCAATGTCTTCGACATGAACGGCATCACCGATATTGAGTTCGGAAACATCCAGAACAATACTTTCCGGGGTATGTTTCGGTTTACACAAAATATCCAGCTCACGACGGATAATCTGGAGCATACCACCCTCTTTAACACCGAGGGATTCGCCTTTGGTCTCAACGGGAATGGATACGGAAACCTTAGCATCCATATCGATTTCATGGAAGTCGATGTGAAGGTACTCAAGCTGGAATGCATCCATCTGAATATCCTTAAGCATAACAGCTTTTTCCTGACCACCTTCTACTGCCAGATTAAAAAACAGACCGGTAGTACCGTTATCCCGGATGATTTTATCAAAAACCACCGTATCAACGGACAATTTCACAGGTTCGACATTTGCACCGTAAACGATGGCAGGAATAGCTTTGGCAGCTCTTAGTTTTCTTGCTGCGCCCTTCCCTGTGGTTTCTCTTGTTTTTGCACTTAATTCAATTAGTTCCAATGTTTTACCCTCCAAATCTGTCCCCATGGGACAGGTCACTATAAAATATATTTTCTAAACAAATAGAGAATTTACAGAATCACCCCTGTAACTGCGCATAATTGCCTCACCCACAAGCTTGGCAACTGAAAGCGTCTTAATCTTGTCACAGGCCATGGCTTCCTCTGATAAGGGAACTGTATCTGTTGCAACAAGAGAATTTAAAGACGAGTCTTGAATTCTGCCAATGGCTGGGCCGGAAAGCACAGGATGGGTGCAATAGGCGTGAACCTCTTTAGCCCCTTTCTCCCGGATTACGCCTGCGGCCTCTGTTAATGTCCCGGCAGTATCCACCATATCATCAATAACAATGGCGATCTTACCTTCGACATCACCGATAATGGCCATAGCCTTGGCCTGGTTTGGCGCACTGCGGCGTTTATCCACAATGGCAAGCCCTGCATCAAGACGCTTGGCATAAGCCCTTGCCCGTTCAACACCCCCGGCATCCGGAGAGACAACCACAAGATCTTTACTGAACCGGGTTTTGATATCATCAATGATAATCGGGGCAGCATAAAGGTTATCTACAGGCACGTTGAAGAATCCCTGAATCTGTCCAGCATGGAGATCCATGGTAATGACCCTGTCAACACCAGTCGCATCAAGAAGATCGGCAACCACTTTGGCAGAGATCGGGACCCTTGGATTTACTTTTTTGTCCTGGCGGGAATATCCGAAGTACGGTATTACAGCCGTAACCCGACTGGCGGATGACCGTTTAAAGGCATCAATCAACAGGAGAAGCTCAACCAAGTTATCATTGACCGGCTTGCATGTAGACTGAATCACATAAATTTCTTTTTTTCGGACGTTTTCATGAATTTCAACCTGGGTTTCCCCATCACTAAAACGGTTGACCTTCAATCTTCCCAATGGTTTTGCAAGATAATCCGATATCCTATCTGCTAGTACGCAATTGGAATTCCCTGCAAAAATTGACAAGCCATTCATAGGTAAATCTCTGCTTTCTTTTATATTAAGTTTCGCTGGCGAGACAGGACTCGAAACTCTGAATGCAGGGATCAAAAGCATGTGTATTACCAC
>PIVQ01000262.1 GCA_003354055.1 Desulfobacteraceae bacterium
TGGTTGAGTTCCATGAACAGGTCAATATCCGTTATCCCTGCCCTGAATTTCAGGGAACAAGGATCGTCTACATTCAATTTGGATCGGAATCTGGACTTTACCATGACTGTCATCAGTTTTATATACGGATACATGCATATCTCCCAATATTCACCGGAAAAATCCGATGCATTTTCGTTATTGAGTCCTAAGCCCTTTATTAATATGCCTGAACGCCATGTTTAAGTAACAATCCGGGCAGGACGTCGTCTAAATTTAAAACGTCTTTATCTTCTAACTCGATGAACAGATAGGAACTTGCTTTTTGTTAAACACAGTTGTTTCAAGATACTGGTATTCAACCTGACTGCCAAGAACAGAGATTACACCTATTTTTTTAATTTCAGGAAGTTGTTTTACGTTGATAGGTTGCGTCTTTGCACAACCGAAAAATAAAAGGATAATAACGATAAAAATCAGATATTCACTACTACGTGTTGGCATGAGCACCCTACCTCCGACATAAGAATTTGAGAAATAAAAACTGATGTTCAAATGAATTTCTCCCCGTTTAAGGCATATTAAATTGAACAACGAGCCTCAAGATTTTTGGAGAATATCCTTACCTCACTAAAAATTGCAATAGCAAAGATAATACACAGCTTGACGTAACAAAAGCCAGGAAGCAACCAAACGTTAGGATTCCGAAAAGACATTAGGCCGCCGGACCGTGGCAGATACAAATCCGTAACCGCCTTTTACCAGGACATCCAGGCCGGAGAAAAAAAGCCGGTAACCATCGGATCCGGCAAGCCGGTCTATGTGATCCGCTCACCCTTCACCACCCAGGCCCGGGCAGAGCAGGCCGCCAGATCCCGTTTGGATCGTCTGGATCGCGGTACCGCCACCCTCCGGGGATCGATAAGTCCCAGGTCGGACATGTTCGCAGAAGGAAAGATAAATGTCTCCGGCATCCGTTCCGGCGTGAACGGCTCCTGGAGCCTGACCAAAGTAAGCACCAAAATCTATAATAACGGCCTGACCGTGTCATTCAACGCAGAGGTACCAAAGGTTTAGAATGAATATCTTACAATTTCTTAAGGAGAGAATATGTTAATTGCAAAAGTTATTTTAATCGTCAGTTTCTTTGGAATTTTTGGATTTATAAGCAAAGCCTGGAAGGCAGGAGAAAGCGCTACTTGCATGGGTGGTGCTGGGGTTATGGTTCTCTTTGGGATACTGGCGCTGGGGTGTTTGCTGGTATCTATTATCTCCGGGATTTTTCTTTTCTTTACTGGGTAACACAGAAAAAGTTATAGGTAACTGATCTGTGTATTCGCTTGCCCTAAAATAGCAGACCCCTGGGAAGTCAAAGCCCTTGGACCTGTCTCAAAAGGGAAATATCGTGAAAAGAAAACGAAGCTGTCTTTTGTTAAATTGGGGGGGACTTAACTTGATGTTTACAATATTCGGGAAGGATCAAAACTTTACACTCATCCAAAAGACTGGTAACAATTTGCACACAAGTCATTCATAAAAACTTTTTCTAAGAGAATTATAGCAGATGAAAACAACAGGTGAGGTAAAAAAAAACGATGACAATGTTAAAAAACTTTTAGGGGAGCCAATAAGCAAAGAATTCTCAGAGAGCATCCTAAAAATTAGGCGAAACCTGCTAATTGTCAGCATGCTTTCTTGCGCCACTATTTTTTGGAATTTGGATGTGGATTCATCTTCACTATTTGGTATTAAATTCAGCGGGTTGACTCAGAGGAACTTAATCAATGGTCTTTTTGTAGTAAATTCTTATTTGTTTTTCCACTATGCCTGGTGTTGCTTTGACCATTTTTCAATTTGGAGAATTCGGGTGTCAGGAACTCATACTCTTTATCCGCCTGCACATAGTGCTTTCGATTCAGGAGTTTCCCCTATAGACAGACCATTAGATCCCAAACAATCCACCCTTTATTCTTGGTGGATTGAAAATAACAAAAATCTAAAAAACTGTTTATGTGAGATAAAAATCATAAAAGAGGAAATAGCTAAAGCGAATTCGATTTACCAACAGCTTCTTGATAATAAAACCAATGTCAGTGAACCGAAAGTGGGGAATAGAACTGCAGCAGTTCACAAAGCAAGATTGGAAAAAACTTTAGATAGAAAATTAGATCATTTATCTATAGCCATTGAGACAAGTAAAACAACATTGAGTTCCGAAAGAATTTTGCCTTCATTGGAAACGTTCGATAATTGGTTTCAGTTGAGTCTCAGAACTCAAGATTTGCGATGGTTAGTGATTGATGTTGTCATTCCACTTTTTATTGGTGGCTTTTCTTTATTTACTTTGTTGAGTTATCTTTTTTAGTTCCTTGGGACTGCCTATCTAAACTTCTGATAATAAAAACCATGCTACCCCGCTGCTAAACTGGTAATAAGTTTACACTTGCATTTTCAAGCCGGTAATGATTTTCTCCAAATTAAATAGATTTTCAGACATCATTCAGATTTTTTATAATATACGGGCAACCGTTCAGTTATTTATAAGGACATAGATATAATGAATGAAACTTTTCGACAATTCATTGAATCATTGGAACCTTCATTTCAAAGGCTAATCAATATGGCGCCCGTTTCAGTTGCCTCACTCCCTATGGATGCCCCACAGTCAGGTATCTATTTGTTTTCAGAAAATGAGCAACATTTATATGTGGGTCGCACAAATACCATGCGCAAAAGGTTACAAAATCATTGTCGGCCAAGCTCAGGGCATAATTCAGCAACATTTGCATTTAGGCTGGCTCGTGAAAATACAAAGCAAACGGTACCAACTTATACAAAGCAAGGATCACGATCTCATCTTGAGAGTGATCCTGTATTTGGGCCGGTATTTATTGAGCAAAAAACGAGAGTGAAGAACATGGATGTGCGCTATGTATCAGAACCAACCCCAATGAGACAGGCGCTTTTGGAAATGTATGTTTCGGTTAGTTTGCAGACTCCACATAATGACTTTGATAACCACTAAAGCCCAAACAAAACGAATGCACTTTGGCACAAAAAAACGCTGCGGCACAGTGCTATTGGGGACCTGTGACTAACAGCATTATACATCTAAAAACTAAAGGATCTTCATATGATGCAAGGCATACTCATCACAATTGGCTATCTGATAATAAGCTTCATCCTTGACTTGCTCATTTTGGGTTCGATTGGTAACAGAATGAAAAAGGCCGATGAACAGATCGGTATCCCTGCGGAAGATAGAAATGCTTCACCATTATTTATCGTGCTATCAACTGCAAGAATATGCGGGCTTTTTTATTTGATTAATTTTATCTACAAAGGTTTAGTTCCTGTTTTACTTTTTATAGCATTAGGTGTCCTTGAAATAATGAGAGGCACATCGCAAATGTTGAAACATGATAATATGGGTATGCCACACATCCGAAACTATTTCACTGCAAAAACTATTGGCTCTTTTATTGGGCTATCCTTAATGGCATATTGGACATATTTCAAATAAATTAATATGTCTCATTTTCAAATTCGGAGATTCTTATGGACAAAAAAGATCTAAAAAAATCTATCGATTCTTTTTTAAACGGTGAGGCCAAGGTCGCCGTCATAAAAGGAGATTGGGGGGTTGGCAAAACCTATTTTTGGGAAAAATACATTGAATCACGTATCAATCAAAAGGAACTCAATCAAATTGCATACAGTTATATCTCACTGTTTGGACAAACCTCTTTGGATAGTTTGCGCAAAAGTATTTTTCACAATATAAAAGGAATATTAGACGAAAAAAAAATTGAGGAAGCCTTTGACAAAAAATTCAAGGAATCATCCAAGTTACTCAGTAAAGTTCCTTGGTTATCAAAAAGTATTGTTGCTGCACAAAAAAATGCATCGATTTGGAAAAATACTAAAAGTATTATTCAGAGCCTACCAAACATAGGGAATTTTGCCAGTATCATATCAGAATTGGAATACAGTTTTGTTCATGATTATTTGATTTGTTTTGATGATATGGAAAGAAAAGGTAGATTACTCTCTGTTATTGAGATTATGGGGCTGATAGATGAGCTTGCTCACCAGAAAAATTGCAAGATTATTTTAATTTTTAATAAAGGACAACTGGATCGGAAAAGAGATAGAGATGAATATGAGAAATACCGGGAGAAGATCGTCGATCTCGAAATAAACCTCAACCCGAATAGCAAGGTTAATCTCAGGCATGTATTCAGAGAAGAAATGCCTCACTTTGATTTCATAGAAAAGATCATCAAAAAATTATCAATTAAGAATATTAGAATATTAAAAAAAATCAAATGGCTAATTGATGAATCCAAACTTGATTTCAATGAGCATGATGACGGCATAGTACAGCCCTTTTTTTTAAATGCAATAGTACTCAGTTATTTCTATTACAATAAAAATGAAAAGTTACCGTATGCGAAGCTAAAAAAATACCTATCAGGGGGGCCAGTATTATACTCTATGATGTCACATGACCCGGATAGAGAATCTTTGTCGCCTGCTGAAGAAGAATATAAATATTTAGAACTTGAATTAAAAATAAGTGAATCAGAGTTTGATGAATCGATTTGTTTTTATTTGGAAAACGGATATTTTGAATCAGATTCAATAAATAGAGCCATCACAAAACTAACGAGTAACCATCGTATGTATGAAGTTGCTGAAGAAATACAATCCGTTTTTTCAATGTACTCAGACTCTTTCTCCGATAATCTTGAGGAATTTATAGTAAAATTAAAGGAACTTTTGAATAATCATTTAGAACTAATTAGGCTAAGTGATTTTACAACCATGATAGGTTTCTTAGAAGATTTTGATAAGGATGTCTCTGAATACATTGACAAGTATATCGAGTTCCACTCAGTGCAACTATTAGATGAAGATTATTTTGCTTATATGCATTATACAATCATTATCAATGGACGGATTAAGAGTAAAATAGACAACCTCAGAGATAAGCAAAATATTAGTGCTTTAGATGTTGACTCGTGTGCTTTTGAAGTAGCCGAAAAGGGTTGGGATACCCATTGTATTGACTACTTATCTTCATTGACTGTAGATGACTTTTTTCAATGGATGAAATCTTCCCCGCCATATTTGATGGAGAAGGTAAGAGGATTGACTAAATTAAAAACCATTCAAGGAATAGATGAGGATAAAACCAAACAAAATAAAATAGCAACAAATATAGAGGCGGCGCTTAAACTTATTGCATCAGAAAATGATTTCAACAAGGTACGAGTTAAAAATATTTTCACCATAGACATTGATAGCTAAAATTATTAGATTGAGTCGTCCTTTAATAATTAACTAAACACATTAAAAACTTGCCGCTTCAATAATCACGCCAGAATCAACTTTATAGAATCTCTTTCATTTTCAAATTTTAAAATTCTGAGATTACCTGCCAGAAATTCTGAGATTACCTGCCGCGTTACAGCAGGTCTCTATTGCTCGTGCTTTGCTTATAATTAAAAAAATCCGATAAAGTTGACTGCTAAAATTATTTTTGTATGAGTCATTGTTCGTATGAACCCGCAGCGGTTCGTGGGCCGGCGGTTTGTATGCCAAGACTTAAAAGAGATAGGCCAGGACGTTTGATATTCAGGGGGGGATGTCTGAGTGATGGGAAAAGTGCCGTGTCTATGTTCTGTTCATTCCGTGGATTCTGTGGTAAGATGCCGGAATTTAAATTGATATATGAAGGAAAATTGCGTGACAGCGTTAAAAGGATCACAGAGAAAATATTTGAGAGGGCTTGCCCATAAGTTGAATCCGTCTGCTTTTGTGGGCCAAAAAGGGGTGACCCAGTCCTTGATGGATGAAGTCGATACAGCACTTGATGCAGCAGAGTTGATAAAGATCAAGTTTGTCGACCACAAGGAAAAAGAGGTTAAAACTGCTCTGGTTGAGGAAATTTCAACCCGGAGTCATGCCCATCTGGCCGGCATGATCGGTCATGTGGCCATTCTTTACCGTCAGCATTCCAATCCGGAAAAACGTCAGATTAAGCTTCCCTAATCCGATCTGCCTGGAATCTTAAGGAAAATTATTGTGTCGCAAATAGAATTTACCGTGCTCAAGGGTAACGGGATGAAGCTGGACGGGGGCAGTATGTTCGGTAATGCCCCAAAGGCTCTGTGGGGCGGCTGGATGCCGGCGGATGACCGGAATATGATTGATATTGCCTCCCAGTGTCTGCTGGTGCGGACGCCTGAATTTAATATCCTTTTTGAGACCGGGGCAGGGGCCTATCTTTCCCCTGAGATGAAACAGCGGTTTCAGATCAGGGATGAGGGGCATATGCTTTTGGCGTCATTGGCGCAGCAGGGTCTTGGCCACGAGGATATCACCCATGTGGTCCTGTCCCATCTTCACTTTGACCATGCCGGCGGCCTGCTGGCGGAATGGGAAGAGGGCAGGAGTACTCCTGAGCTTTTGTTTCCCAATGCCCGGTTTATTATCGGTGAGGAGAATTTTAAACGGTCGGGAAACCCTCATTTCAGGGACCGGGCCTCGTTTATTCCGGGACTTGCCGATCTTCTTGAAGAGAGCAACCGCCTGGATTTGAAAAAAGACGGGGACAGGATTGTTCTTGACGGGCTTGAGATTGAGTTCACGGAAAGCCACGGCCATACCCCGGGTATGCTGGTGTCATGGATCCGGACGAAGGACACTACCGTTGTTTTTACAGGGGATCTGATCCCGGCCCATCCCTGGGTAAACCTGCCCATTACCATGGGCTATGACAGGTTTCCGGAAGGTCTGATCGATGAGAAAAAGCAACTGCTGGAAAAGGCTCTTGAAGCCGGAGCCCTTATGATTTATCCCCATGACCCGGTCTGTGCCGCCTCATATCTTGAGCTGGACGGCAAAACCAGCAGGATCAAACCTGGCGAAAAGATGGCCGAATTAACAATGGTCGTTTAAAAAGCAGGTGACCTGGTGTTCAGACCAGTAAATCTTTTCCTTATTAAATGAAACAAATCCCACATGTCCCCCTGATTTAGGCATTTCCAGGGTGACGTGGGTGTTGTACCCCGCTTCTACCACGGGAAAACACTCCTTGGGCAGGAAAGGATCATTTATGGCATTGATGATCAGGGTCGGGATTTTTATCTCAGGAATGAACTGGCGGCTGGCGCATTTCCTCCAATAATCCTCAGCATTTTTAAACCCGTGGATGGGGGCTGTATACCGGTCATCAAATTCTTTAAAGTTCTTTATGGCGTCATAGCCTGTGTCGTCCAGAGCGCCGGGCAGAAGCTTCATCTTATCTTTGATCTTCTGATGGAGCATGATGAGAAATCGTTTCATATAAAGCTTGTTGGACGGTCTTGCAAGAACTGCGGCGCTGGCCTCAAGATCGCAAGGGACGGAAAAGGTGATGGCCTTGGATACTTTGTGGTTCACTTTGTCCCGCCCCAGGTAAACCAGGGACAGATTTCCGCCTAAACTGAAGCCGATCAGGGCGATTTCAGTATACCTGCCGGTTGAGGCTGCATGGTCAATGACAGAGGCCAGATCGTCGGTGGCGCCGTTGTGGTAGGAGCGAAGCTTTGTGTTTGGCTCACCGCTGCATCCCCGGTAGTTCCAGGCAAGGGCATCCCAGCCGCCCTGGTTCACGGCCCGGACCATGCCTTTTACGTATGCCCGGGTGGAATTGCCCTCAAGTCCGTGGGAGATGACTGCCAGGCGTTTGCTGTGGATCCTGGACCAGTCCAGGTCCAGGAAATCATCGTCCCGGGTTGTTATGCGTTCTCTTACATACCTTACATCCGTAACTTTTCGAAAGAGGACAGGATAAATGGTCTGCACATGACCGTTGCCGAACAACAGGGGCGGGTGATAGTCATTATCGTTCAAAAAGGGTCTCCTTTTTCGGTGTATTTCCACTGTCTTATTACAAGTATTTTTGATATATTAAATTCCTTATTAAGTAAAACTAAATATTAAATAAGCTGAAATATAAAAGAATCTTAAACACAATAATTAGGACATAAATTATGAAGGTTGGCATCATTGGTCTTCCCCAGACAGGAAAAAAGACATTATTTCAGATTTTGACGGGCAACGAGATCTCAGATCCTGCCAAGGCGTTTAAACCTGTACCGGGCACGGCTGATATCCTGGATTCCAGGTTCAATATCCTGGTAGACATGTACGAGCCCAATAAGCAGGCCAAGGCCCGTATCGATCTTGTGCTGCTGCCGAAAATGGAAGCGGAAACCATTTCCAAGGGGGATATTTTCAAGGATATTGCAGATATGGATGCCATCTGCCATGTGGTCCGGGCCTTTGAAGACGACGCCATCTACCATGCCGAAGGCTCGGTGGATGCGGTCAGAGATTTTAACATGGTAAACTCCGAATTGGTCATGCATGATCAGATTTTTGTGGAAAAGCGGGTGGAACGGCTGGAGGCCATGATTAAGAAAATCAAGGATGAGGACCAGAAAAAAGAATTGGTTCTGATGAAGAAAATAATGGCCCACCTGGAAGAGGAACTGCCCCTGCGTCTTCTGGAACTAACTGAAGATGATGAAAAGATGATCCGGTCCTATCCTTTTATCACTCGAAAAAAAATGGTCATTGCCGTAAATGTATCTGAGGATGATCTGGGCAACACCGATCTGCTCAAAGGGTTTCAGGAAAGTTGCGACCGTCTCATGATTGAGGCCATGGCAGTGTCTGCCAAGGTTGAGGCTGAAATTGCCATGCTGGATTCCCAGGAGGAAAAAGAAGAGTTCCTTGAAGATTTGGGCATCACTGCCACAGCTCTGGAAACCCTTACCGGCCTTTGTCTTAAAGCTCTGAATCTGATCTCATTTTTTACCGTGGGCAAGGACGAAGTCCGTCAGTGGCTGGTCCGCAAAGAGGCCAAGGCACCTGCCGCCGCCGGTGTTATTCATTCGGATCTGGAGCGTGGATTTATCCGGGCCGAGGTGTTTACCTATGATGAACTCATTGAATTGGGATCCGAGGCCGAGTTGAAGAAAAACGGTAAATTTTATGTGGAAGGCAAGGAGTATGTAGTTCGGGACGGAGACATCCTGAATATCCGTTTTTCAGTTTAAACTGACAGGCCTTATGTTTAATTTTTTGAAAAAAATCTTTTCAGAGTCCGGGGCTGGTGAAA
>PIVQ01001898.1 GCA_003354055.1 Desulfobacteraceae bacterium
TCTATTTGGTATTTAAATAATGATCAGCAAGTGGCTGCTTTTACAGAGCAATTACCCATGATGCAAATAGAGGCTGATTATAGAGCATTAAAGTCTAAGTTTGGTATTCGACGTACTCACCCTCAATTTTGGCAGTATAGTGATATTCTGCACGATACAGCTAAACAATATCGCGGTATAGAATATGGAATGTTCGATTATAATCGCTTAGAGAATCGATAATTAAATAGTTTTTTATTGGCCCAGCTTTTTAAGTTGGGCTTTTTTATTTAAAAATCATATTGAAGCTGTTTATTTGTTTTAAAAAATTAAGCTACACTTAAAACAAAAACTGGCCATAGTATGTTTAAAGTTGTCGCAAATATCCGAACCCGCTACAAATGGGCTTTAATCGCAATAGCGGTCTTAATAAGCATATCAGCATCACTTATGCAGTATTTTTTATCAGTGCAAAAATATGATGCAAAAATTATCAATATCGCAGGTAAACAAAGAATGCTTTCGCAAAAAATTGCTTGGCATAGTAATGAATTACTCATAT
>PIVQ01000263.1 GCA_003354055.1 Desulfobacteraceae bacterium
GCGGTTTCCGAAGATGAAAAAAAGCCGGATAAAAAGAGACAGATAATTAGCAGGGTTGGTTCAAATGTCATGAAAAAGAAAATCCTTCAAGTATTAGCAATTAGAGTAGATTCACTCTAATCGGTTTTATCCTGATTTGTCAAATAACTATTTCAACGTTAAAGCCCCTTATTCAGTGGGAGATAGGATGTTTAGTACCTTTTTTGCTAATAAGAGCGAGAATAATCCGCGCTGTTCTGAAGGGGGCGCCGGGTGTGCCCAGGCGTTGGCGTACCTGATTCAACCTTTGCCTGTGCATGGCCAGGTCCTTGAGCATTGAAAAAGCGGTTCTGCTTATTCGTTCAGGGTTGGCATCTGCCTGCAGCAATTCCGGCATCACCTCTTTTCCGACTATGAGATTGGCAAGGCCTGCAAATTTAATTTTGACGAGAAGTTTGCCAAGTCTAAAGGTTAAGGCCGATACTTTATAAATGATAATTGTTGGAAGACTGCAGAGTGCGGCTTCTAAGGTCACTGTTCCTGAGGCGGCAATGAGCATATGGGATTGTTTAAAAATGGATAATGGCCGGCCCGGTATGACCTGGCAGAGCTCGGCGCAGCGGTGGTGGGCCAGAATATGCTGGATTCTTTTATGCTGGACATCCGAAGCCGCTGAGATCAGAAATTTTGCTTGGGGATATATGGCTGATATCAGTTCAACAGTATCCAGCATCACGGGCAGAAGATTGTCTATCTCAGATGATCGTGAGCCAGGTAGAAGGCCGATGACCGGATTTTCAGGTATTGCTTTCCGATCTTGCGCTACACCGGGAAGTGCATAGGGATATTCATCCATCAAAGGATTGCCCACATACGTCGCAGCTATGTTTTCTTTTTTGTAAATCTGTTGCTCGAACGGAAGAATCAGGGCTACATGATCAGTAAATTGTTTTATTTTCTTCAGTCTGGCTTCATTCCAGGCCCATACTTTGGGAGCGATATAATAGAGGACTGGAATGGAGGTGTTTTCTTTTATATATTGGGCAATTTTGAGATTGAACCCGGGATAATCTATGAGAACAACAAGGTCTGGTTTATCGGTTCTTAAGTGCTGTTTAACGCGGTTAAAGGCCTGTTTTATAGACCCGAACTGTTTGACGACCTGAACCAGGCCCATGGCTGACAGTTTTTCTATGGGAAAAAAAATTTCAGCGCCCTGGGCTTCCATGGCCGGTCCGCCGATACCCGATACCTTAATACCGGGTCTCAGTTGTTTCAAGGCGCTGATCAGAGGGCCGGCATGAAAATCACCGGAAGGTTCGCCGGTCAGAATCATGATATGAGGATGGGTGTGGCTCATGGAATATCTTCATTGGTCAGGGCAATGATGGATATTTTATAAAAATTTGCCAGATCAATCATTTCTTCTCTGTCAAATGCCAGTGATTTTCCTGCCTCAAGGGCCAGAACAGTGGCTCCGGATTTGTGCATGGTTTCAATGGTGCCGCATCCGGATGATGGCATATCAAAACGCAAGTCCTGAGAGGGCTTTGATAATTTAACCACCACGGCTCCGTTTCCCTGGCAAAGATTTCCGCCCCTGAGAATGGTGGCATCTGTACCGTCAATGGCTTCAACGGCGAGAACCGTCCCATTTGAAATAACCAGGCATTGACCAATATCCAGATCTCCTACGGCTTTGGCCAGTCGCCATCCCTGATAGATATCTTTTTTTTCTGCCTTGTCTGGTTTGCGACGGGTCCAGCACCCCTTTGTACTTATGAGTTCCGGCAGAAGAAATGTTGACGGTTTAAGCTGGATACCCTCATTTTCAAGCAAATTGGCAAATGAGGTTAATATGTTATCATCATGGGTCCTGGCCGTTTTTGCAATAAAGGCCAGGGCCTTAAAATCAGGACGAATATCTTTGAAGATATTTGTCTTTTGCACGGAACCCAGCATCACTGCCTGGGTAACCCCGTGGCCTTTGAAATATTTGATCAGCTTGTTGATCTGGCCCAGGTAGAGCCATTTGAACTCTTTTACCTGGGAGACAAGTGATTTGTCAGTTTCGGATTGAAATCCGGCAGCGATTACCTCATACCCGCTTTGGACTGCCTTTTGAGCAAAAAGAATGGGAAATTGCCCACCCCCTGCAATCAGACCTATTTTAGTTTGGCCTTTGTCCATCTGGTTATCTGGTAACACCCCGGTTGGATTCTTTAATGAATCTCATGAATGCCATTACCTCCGGAACCTGTTCCACCTCAGCTTTGGCACGCTCCTGGGCCTGGGCAACAGTGAGACCAATTCTGAAAAAGATCCGATACGTCTTTTTCAGCTGCTTAAGGGTGGATTTTTGGAAGTTATGCCGTTTGAGGCCTACATTATTCAAACCGTGAAGGGTGGCCCGATCCCCTGCTGCAATTACATAGGGCGGAATATCCTTGACCACGGCTGACTTACCGCCGATATAGGCATAGTCTCCGATTTTGACAAATTGGTGGATGGCGACCAGACCGCCTATGGTGGCATGGTCTCCAATTTCAATATGACCGGCCAGGGTTGAGTTGTTGGCCAGAATAACCCCTTTGCCGGTTTTACAATCATGGGCAATATGGGTGTAGGCCATTAGGTAGTTTTCTTCCCCTACTTCAGTCAACCCGCCGCCAAATCCGGTTCCGCGGTTAATGGTTACAAATTCTCTGATAATTGATCCCCGGCCGATTGTAAGATACGTCTTTTCTCCGTGGAATTTTAAATCCTGAGGAGCCCCGCCAATGGAGGCATACTGAAATATCTGACAGTCTGGTCCGATGGTCACATGGTTGTCAATAGTGGTATAAGGCCCTATGGTTGTACCGGAACCGATGCAGACATCCGATTTGATGATGGCATAGGGGCCTATACTGACATTTTCATCGATTCTGGCCGATGAATCAATAATCGCGGTTGGGTGGATCATAATTACTCCGTGTTGATGCTTTCTATCTTTTTTAATCGTTTTTCAAAAGAAAGCAGTTTTGTTCGCATTCCCGGTAACCGGGAAATAATATTGGCAACTTTTAGCCAGGTTTTATGTGGCATATGGGGAATACCGGACACAATCTGACCTGAAGGCACATCTGCAGACACCCCGGCATAAGGACCGACAATCGCATTGTCCCCAATGGTTAAGTGACCGGAAATACCGGCTTTTCCTGCAATAATAACATTTTTACCAATGACGGTGCTTCCGGCAATACCCACCTGAGCCACAACCAGGGTATTGTCCCCGATTTTAACATTGTGGGCAATATGAACCTGGTTGTCTGTCTTGACGCCGTTTCCAATGCGGGTAACTCCAAGAGTTCCCCGGTCAATGGTTGTACAGGCACCTATTTCTGCATTATCACCGATTTTAACATAGCCTGTATGGATAAGTTTACTGTGCTCACCGTTGTTCTGGGCAAATCCGTAACCATCAGAACCGATCACGGCACCTGAATGAATGATGACCCTTTTGCCTAAGCAGCTACGATCCATAAGGGTAACATTGGGTTTAATTTCACACCCGTCGCTTACGGTACTGTGGTTTCCAACATAGGCGTTAGCCATGATATGTACATTGGTACCGATAGTAACGTCATCTCCGATGGTTGCATTGGCTTCGATACAGGAGCCCTTCCCTATACTGACATTCTCACCTATCACGGCGGACGAGTGGACCCCACCTTTTAACTCCGGCTTTGGGTATAAATATTCCACCACCTTGAAAAAGGAAATTTTAGGGGATGGGCTTGCCAACAGGGTTGCCTTATACGCCTTGTCCTGAGAAAATGAGTCAGGGACAAGAATCGCACCGGCACGAGTCTGATCTAATCTGGACAGATATCCCTGGTCAACCGCAAAGGTCAGATCCCCGGGACCGGCATCGTCAAAAGAGGAGATACCGGTAATTTCACAATCAGGGTCTCCTGCTGCAATGCGGGCATTGGTAAGATCTGCAATTTTAAGCGCCGTCAGCATGAAAGGCTATTTTTTCTTTGAAAATTTAGCATTATAAGCTTTGATAACTCTATCTGTGATGTCAATCTGCTCGGGTATATAAATGACACCGGCGTTTTTTCTTTCCAGAATCATCAGAAAGCCTTCTTTTTTACCCATTTCATTGGCGATCTCAAAAATATCTTTCTGGATTTGATTGATCCGCTGATTCTGAAGGATCTGGAACTCTTCCATATAGTCCGAATTCATCTTTTTTAAATCAGCGATTCTATCCCTGATTTCGCGACCCCGGTCACGTTTTTTTTCAGGACTTAAAACCAGAGACTCTCTTTCCAGAGCAAGTTTCATTTCCTGGATAGTATTATTTTCAGTCTCAAGTTTCTTCTGAAGCTTGGTAAATTTTTCTTTCAACTGTTTTTGGGAAACTTTCCCTGCACTGGACCCTGTCAGAATTTTTTCAAAGCTGACCACCCCAATTTTTGCAACATCTGCCGCAAATGTCTGGCTGGTAAACAGTGTTGCAACGATCAGGATTGTCAGTGTGATAAATCCTTTTTTCATCATACCTCCGAGATTATAATAATTATTTGTAAAAAAACTTGATTTAGAAAAATGCACCGATGGAGAAGTCAAATTGCCCGTCTCCAGTATCTTTCGTGTTCTGGCCTTCTATGACAAAGCCATAGGCCAGACGGATGGGACCCATGGGTGAATTCCATCGAAGTTCAAATCCGGTACTGGAATACAGGCCGCCGAAATCGACGTTATCACCGGTGCCATAGACATCACCTGTATCATAGAATAACACCCCGAAAACTCCGGCATCCGCCTGGATGGGGAATATCATTTCAGCGTTGAACTGGATAAACTTTTCACCACCGCGTTCAATTGAGCTTCCTGTCGGAGTTGCATTGATATCGGTGTTGTCAAATCCTCTGACGGATTTAATTCCGCCTAAGTAAAATCTTTCCCAGTCAAGATCAACGCTGTCGTCTGTGCGGTCATCCAGATACCCGCCTTTACCGTAAACAGCACCTGTAAATTTCCAGAATAGAGGAAAGAAAAATGCGGATTCTACAAGAACTTTTGAAAAATCAAGTTCGCCCCCTAAAAACTCTCCGGCATATTCCATAGATGCCCTGTGATACATGCCTTCAGTAGGGAGAAATCTGTGATTTCTGGAATCGTAACTGATATATGGCTCGATGCTTGACGTCAGATAACTTCCTGCTACAACATTGGTGTTTGTAGAATCAACATCACCGATATCAAAGCTCTCAATATTGTAATTAAGGCCGAAGGCAGTATAGTCCCAATATTGACGATAGGCGGATCTAAGAGTAAGTCCCATAGCGTCCTTATCATAGTAGTCATACTCATTTTCAAATTTATAGATATCAAAGCCGGCCGAGATGGGGCGATCAAACATCCAGGGTTCGGTGAATCCAATGTTAAACAGGGCGTTTTTCCCGGAAAGCCTTGTGGTGAATTTTAGGCTCTGCCCACGGCCATAAAGGTTTCTTTCTTCAACCGAAAACTGCCCGAATGGCCCGTCATCACTACTGAAACCGCCGCCGAAGGCAAAGTTACCAGTGGGTTTCTCTGTTACTTTAACCTCCACATCACGCTGGTTGGGCTTGTTTGTTTTAACCGGTTTTATTTCCACATTTGAAAAATAATCTTTTACATTAAGGTTCCGGTTACTCCGCTGGATTCCCTTCATGGAGTATTTGCCCTGCTCTTTTATGGCCATTTCACGACGGATGACTTTATCCCTGGTTTTGGCATTACCCGTAATAATGATCCGGTCAAAATAGACCAATTCTCCTTTATTGATATCAAAAGAAATGTTAACGGCTTTGTTTTCTTCATCCTTGTTTACAAGCGGAGTGATTCTGGCGTTGGCATACCCCTGGTTAGAGTAAATATCGGTAAGGGCGATCATATCCTTTCTGATCAACTCCCGGTTGTAGAGATCAGATTCCTGGGAGACCAGAATTGCAAGCAGTGCTTCTTCAGAGGCCAAAATATCACCCTTGACTTCCACAGCCCCGGTTTTGTATTGATCTCCCTCATCAATTTTGAAATTAATGGTGATGCTTTCATCACCAAGGTTGATCTTGGCATCAGACACTTTTACATTTATGAACCCGTTGTTTTTATACAGAGATTCAATACGGATTACGTCATTGTCGAGTTCGGTTTCATCCAGATTGCCGGAAGACGTAAGGAATGACCAGAACCCTTTCTCCTGTGTCTGCATGGCTTTTTTAATTTTTTTGTCACTGAAATGTTTATTCCCGTCAAAAACAATGGATTCAATTCGTATTTTTTCCCCTTCATCAACGGTAAAAATGATATCTGCCTGATCGTTTTTAAGGGATTTGATCTCATAGGAAATCTGGCAATTATGATAATTTTTCTCAAAGTATAGTCGTTTGAGTTTTTCAACATCACTGTTGATTTTATATACATTTAAAATGGAACCCGTTGAGGTGGAAACGACGTCAAACAGCTCATCATCCTCATAAATGCTGTTGTCTTCAAATCTTATATTTCTGACACTGGGTTTTTCCGTTACCTCAAATAAAACTTCAACACCGCGGTCCAGGCTCTCTTTTTTTACCACAACATTGTCAAAATACCCCATCTTATAGATGAGATTCATATCCTGACTCAAAGTATCCGGATTCAGGAGTTCCCCGGTCTGGGTTTTGATTATCCTGGAAATGGCATCTGATTCTATACGCTTATTGCCGGCGATCCTGATAGTGGATATGATTTGTTTCTGAAAAAGTTCACCGATAATGTCCCGGCTGATTGAAGAGACCGCGGAAAAAAGTCCGCCCATGTTCGGTGCCTGGGAGAAAAAGGTCAGGGGGGCCTGCTTTTCATACACGTTGTGCATTTGGCTGTCTATGCTGATACGCTGACCTGAAATAAAAATGTGCCCGGTGATGATCCAGTCCACCCCCATGCGGATACCTTCCTGACGGAATTTTGAATAGTCCCAGTCAGATACATCTGAAGGTCCGTCCGCAAGTATGATTTTGGCGCCGTCTTTTTCAAGCTTATCCTTTAACATTTGAGGCAGGGCAGTTTTAATTTTGTCGCTGGGTGCTTCCGCCTGAACTTCAAAGGGAAAAACTGCGACACTTACCTGCTGTTCGGCAAATACGGAGTTGATAGAACAAAAGTAGAATAAAACTGCCAGTGCTAAACCAATGCTTGCTTTTTTCATAAATGTATTCCTGAAAATTATTTTCACCATGTTTATGCCGGTATGATTCTGCCTTCTTTTAGGGTAACCTTGCGGCTCATCATGTTTGCAAGGCCTGTGTTGTGGGTAACAACGATAATTGTCATCCCAAGTTCACGGTTCAGGTCCAGCAGAAGAGCGTGAACACTGTCACTATTTTTTTGATCAAGGTTGCCTGTGGGTTCATCTGCAAGCAGAATATCCGGGTTCATGACCAGTGCTCTTGCAATGGCAACCCGCTGCTGCTCTCCTCCGGACAACTCCTCAACCCGATGATCAAGATGCGTATCAAGCTCTACCCTTTCAAGCATACTTGATGCATATTTTTCAATAGTTTTTTTGGGTTTGCCTGCAATCAAGCCCGGAAGCATGACATTTTCCAGGGCTGTAAATCCCTGGAGCAGGTAATGAAATTGAAAAACAAATCCTATTTTCCGGTTTCTGAACCGGGCCAGTTTTTCATCCCTGAACGAAAAAAGGTTTGCACCTTCATACATCAGTTGCCCGGTATCTGGTTTATCCAGAGTTCCGATGATGTTCAGAAGGGTGGATTTCCCAATCCCCGAGGCCCCGACCACGGCCATGGTCTCTCCTCTTTGAATTTTGAAATCCGCATTTTTTAGTATGTCCAGAGATGCTGACTGGGAGACAAATGCCTTACTGACACCTTCCAGGGTTATGAGTGTGAGATCATCCATAACGAATGGCCTCCACAGGATCCATCCTGGACGCTTTGTAGGACGGATACAAGGTCGAAAGAAAACATATAAATATTGCAGACAGGGCAATCAACGCCACATCCGTGAATTCCAATTGAACCGGGAGGGTTGAAAAAGGGTAGGCTTCAGGAAGACGGATAAATTCATATTTTTTTAGCACATAGCATATTACCACGCCTGAAACCGTACCGATAAAAGTGCCCAGAAGTCCAATTATCATTCCCTTTATAATGAAGATGCGTCTGATCATACCATGAGTGGCCCCCATGGCTTTAAGTACGGCAATATCCTTGGTTTTTTCCATGACCATCATGATCAGGGCACTGGCAATATTAAAGGCGGCCACCAGAATAATAAGGGTAAGAATAACGAACATGGCTGATTTTTCAAGTTTGAGTGCTGAAAAAAGACTCTGGTTTATATCCATCCAGTCCCTGACATAGAGCGGGTATTTTATAAAGCCGAGATGTTCTCTTGTCAGGTCTTTTACCTTGGACGCCTTGTCCAGCCAGACCCCCAGTGCGGATATTTTACCTTTGGCCGATACCAGGGACTGGGCGTGATCCAGGTGTACATATGCCAGCATACTGTCATACTCCGACATTCCGGACTCAAAAGTCCCTGCAACAACGAAGCGTTTCATGGACGGTATCTGGCCGATGGGAGATACAATACCATTGGTAGACATAAGAAGTATTTTGTCACCGGTGATTACCCCCACGGAATTGGCCAGTTCCTTCCCCAGGATAATACCCGGAAGGGCACCTTTTTCATGGCTTTTTTCCAGAGCGGATTCAAGTTGATCCGGGGTGAATCCTTTAATGAGGGCGGCTCCGCTTTCCGGGGTGATGCCTCTGACCATAACGCCGGAAAAGGACCGGTTGGTCCGGATCATGGCCTGGCCGAAAAGAACAGGCGACACTCCTTTTACCCCTGGCAGAGCGCGAATAGTCTCTGTGAGCTTTTCGTTGTCGTCAAAGCTGCCACCATAGTTCATTACCAGGATATGGGGCTCCAGACCGAGGATTCGTTTACGGAATTCAGTCTCTGCACCACTCATCACAGCAATGACCACAACCAGGGCCATGACGCCCAGAATCACACCGGCAACGGAAAGAAAGGTTATTAAGGATATAAACCCCTCTTTCCGTTTTGCCTTCAGGTATTTTTTTGCTATGAAAAATTCAAGAGTCATCAGGCAGC
>PIVQ01000264.1 GCA_003354055.1 Desulfobacteraceae bacterium
CCCCGCTTGAACTTGAAGGGGTCGCCTATACCATCAGTATTGAAGGCCACAAGATCCTCACCGGTGTGTCCAATGATCTGCCGATTATTGAGGCCTATGGTGACGGCGAGGTGATGCTTCAGGGCAATGTAAATCTATTCAGCAGTATTGCCTTTTTCACCGCACTTGCCCGGAAAAAAGGAGCAGATGCGCTGTCCTACAGCCTGGATGCAAAATTGGATGTAGGCGCCTTGCGCCCGGTCATTCGGATAAACAAAACAGGGATTTTTTCCCTTGCCCCCGATCAATAAATTAATATTTTTAATTACACTAACCCTGATGTTTGGCTGTTCATCACACCAGCCGGACATCCCCCGGACCCATATTCCCCCGGCATCCGGTCAAAGCAACGAAACCCTCGGCCAATATCTACCGAAAACTTTATCGGAAAAACGCAAAACAGTGGTCTACCATGCCATTGAGAGTGTCGGAACCCCCTATGCCTGGGGCGGGGAATCGCCATCAGAAGGCTTTGACTGCAGCGGTCTTGTGATGTACACCCACTCAATGGCAGGTATCCCCCTGCCCAGGACAGCCCGGGCTCAATTCCAAAATGGGAGAGCTATAGCCAAATCCACTCTTTTGCCCGGGGATTTAGTCTTTTTTAATGCACCGGATAAGAAAACCGGTTTTCATGTGGGAATTTTTATCGGACAAAATGCCTTTGTCCATGCACCGGGCAAAGGACGAACGGTGCTCCGCTCGACATTGGCCAATCCATACTTCAAACGGTATTTCAAAGGGGGCAGATCTTTTTTATAACATAGGTCTGGTATAAACCCCAAGGACCTGTTAATAGACCTTTGAAGGCGTTTAACAACAGGGCCCCTCTAAATTAATCAGAGGTGGCCAACATCATTATTTAAAAAATTTGGGGAGTGCTCATGGATACTTCTTGTTTTAAAAGACTTCGCATCAGCCTGGCTCTGGTATTGGCACTTACGCTGACAACTGCGGCTGCTTGGGCCGGCACTGAATTATCCAAGGGGCAAACCCTTTATGTACCAGCCTATTCCCATATTTATATCGGCCACAAATCCACCCCCTACCTGCTTACCGTAACCCTGAGTATCAGAAATATAGATCCTGTGTCGCCTCTTACCCTGACCGCTGTGGATTATCATGACACTGAAGGACGGCTGATTAAAAAGAATCTGGAAGCGCCGGTAATCTTGAAACCCATGGCCACCGCCCGCTATGTGGTACCTGCCCCTGATAAAACAGGAGGATCCGGTGCCAATTTCATTGTAAAATGGACCTCCAAGGCGCAGATGAATGCCCCCATTGTGGAATCCATCATGATTGGCACCCAGTCCCAGCAGGGAATATCCTTTACCTCACGGGCACAGGAAATCCAACAATAATAAGGTTTATTTTAGTTTAAGAAGAAACGGGGTTAAAAGACGCCGGGGTTCATAGGACAACTTGGCCTGGCGAAGTCCTGGAATGCCCAAATCCTGCTCCCGGTTGATATATTTCACCTTATCCGCCAAAAATACGGCGGTTTCCTGGTTGATCACCTGGGCAGCCCCTTTAAAGGCAATATTGGCCTTTTCAAAATGGACATTTGAGGTATCCTGGTTCAACCGGCTGAAAATAGAAAATGCAGCAATCTTATCCTCTACGGTCAGCAAAAGCCCCTGAACCTTTAAGGCGTCCCAATTATCAAAGGCCTTTTCCATGGCTGAATACTCCTCCTGCAGCGACTTGGGCACAGGCTCACGGGTCAGGAGAAGATCCCTGGAAAAATCTTTTACCGCCATTCGATTGGTATCGGTGATGGGAAGAATTCTGAAATCCGGATACCGGCGTTTAAACTGGGAGACCAGATTTCGTTTTTTATGAAGTTTGTTCCCCTTTAATTCTGCGAGATGCCGGGTCAGGTAAATGTACTCGGCAGCATCCCGTTCTTCGGTAACCGTATAAAAATCACTGATTCCAGGATGCGCATCAATATAGGCGGAAGATGCCAGGCAGATATTCGGAGAAAGCTCCATGATGTTCATCAAGTGATGGGAAAGCGTATACAGGGCTTCGGGTTCAAAGGGTTCACCCAAAGGCATAAACAAACAATGGTTTACCCCGTCATAAATCAGAAGCCGGCCCTCAAAGGAGAACCACCTGTACTGATATACCTGCTGCCAGCAAAAGAGATTTACGAAACTGTACTCACAGGACTGGATAGCGTATCTGTCTACAAATCCCTGAACCATTTGCCGGTCTTCCAGGTTAAAAGAGCCGACCTTAGAAAATCGAATGGCTTTATCGGGATTAAAATTCATTGAATTGCCCGCTATGTTATCGGTCATCGGTATTCCTCTAACTTAAAGGGAACATATCCTTTCATTTCACGAAATCCTAATTTTTCATAAAACGGATTGGTACCGGGTTCGGCAATAAGTCCGATCCAGTCCACACCCATCTCTTTTAACCCCAGGATCAGTTTTTGGACTATTTTTTCCCCAAGCCCCCTGCCCTGATGGGATTTCAAGACCACAATGTCCTGAATATAAGCATCGCTTGCTCGATCTGAAAGGGCGCGTCCCATTCCAATCATCTTTTTACCCATGAATGCCCCTGCAAACAGAGCTGAACCTTCCGGAATCTTTTTCAAAAAACCATGGTCACCGTCGTAGGCGTCCTCCCACCAACCGGCATCCTTATACAACGCAATCATATCCCCCACAGCAGCTGTCCGAACCAATCTGACCTCAATATCAGATGTGTTTTTGTTGTCAGATTTCGTTATCGGGGTTTCAGGCATGGTTCAGCCTTCCATCATCTTTTGAGCAAAGTACGGGAGCACGAAGGCAGCCTTATGCACTTGGGCCGAATAATACTTTAATTGTTCCTGAATAGCGGCCGGGATTTCCCTGGCAGGATTTATAAGTTCCGGTCCCAAAGACCCCAGACAGACACCAATATGACCGCCAGGATAGGTAGGCACCAGAATATTGGCATAGCCCTGAACCGGAAACAGCTCACGGGTGATGCGGATCAGATTTTCAACACAGTCCTGGTGAAGAAAAAAAGATTCACCCTGGGTAGCCACCAACCCGCCGGGTTTAAGGGCCTGTTTCAGGTTCTCGTAAAAAGGCCTTTCAAACAGGGCTTCCCCCGGACCAACGGGATCTGAGGAATCCACAATGATCACGTCATAGGCCTTATGACACTCACTGACAAAGGCGTTTCCGTCCCGAATATGGATATTAACCCTTGGATCATCAAATCCGCAGGCAAGGCCGGGCAGATATTTTTTTGACACCTCAATTACTTCCGGGTCAATCTCACAGAAATCTATCCGGGTAACCGAGGAATGCCTTCCGACTTCCCTGAGCACACCGCCGTCACCACCGCCGATGACCAAAACCGTTTCAGGGTTGGGGTGGGCAAAGAGCGGCACGTGGGCCATCATCTCCTGATACCCGAATTCATCCCGTTCCGTTAACTGGATGATACCGTCCAATACCAGCATCTTGCCGTGGGACCGGGTCTGGTAGAGATCAATCTGCTGAAATTGACTTTTATTGGTGTACAGAACCTCTTCAACCTGGAGGGAAAGGGCAACCCCTTCCCACATGGGACAGATCTCTGAAAACCATCCCTTTTCTATTTTACTGTAGTTTTTCATGGCTGGATCCTGGGTCTACTGTCGAAGTGCAATCTGCATTTTATAGTGGTCCCCCTTGAAAAAGGACATGGCAAATTCAGCCACATCCCGGGGTTCGTAGAATTTACAGGAAAAAATATCCAAATATGCCGTGTTTGAGGCATTGGCAAAATGTCCTGAAATTAATGAGGTTTCAATAAGCTGGGTCATGGAGTATCCGGCCACTTTTTCATCGTCTCCGAAGTGGACCACCTGGCAGTCACCGAACCTGCGCATCTCTATGCGTTCACAAAGCTCGACTACAAATTGTTCAATGACACCTGCATCCCGAATCCTGCCGGGATCACAACCCGAGATATCCACTGAGGTGAGTACACCCCAGGGGCCTGCATTATCATAGGCCTTTTTCCAGGAAATGGGCAGGGTATCCCTGTCCCTGACCGTATCGGAAACAGTTTTTAGCCCATCTGTTTTCTTTGGGTTCAAAAGCCCCCGGTTCTGGTCGGACGAGATCATAACCCTGCCGGATTTAAACCCCTCCTGCATGGCATGAATGGCCGTATCTAAATTGATATTGTCTCCGCAGGTGAAAATATCAACGGCAGCATAGTTGTGTTCGGGCCAGGCATGGACCGTAAAATGGGACTCTGCAATGATGACAACGCCGGAGACACCCTGGGGTTCAAATTTATGGAATGAGCTTGAGATAATGGTAGCACCACTATCCCGGGCTGCTTTCAACAATGTATTTTCAACTGATTCCTTGCTCAACAGAGCGTCAGGATGGCAGTCATAGTATTCAATGGTGAGCTGCCGGCCCAGAGCAAAAACCGGATCTGAAGTGCCGCTGGCAGTTAAGTCGGTGGAAGGCTTCATGTTTTTATCAAACATTAAGGATACTCCAGTATAATCTATAAAGGTAACCGGCTACGATGCTGCAGGTTTAGCACAGAATCGTAGCCGGTGATAAAAGTTTATAGAAAGTTAATCTCTATTGAGAGATAATCAATGGGGAAGATAGAAGAAATCAAAAAATTTCCATTATTGAGGCGAATCTCCGGGATTCAGTGTCCCGGGGCATATTCTTTTCTTCAAGGTGTTGGATCAGGGATGGAGCATTAAACCGAAGATAGGGATTTACCTTTAGTTCGTCTGCAATGAAGGAGACCACCAAATCCTTGTTATAGGCACTTCTGTAGACCTGGATATCTTTATTTTCAGGTTCAATTGATGCGGCAACGTTTAAAGACTCTTCCACATAATCATGCCCTGCAAAAATTTGGGTTTCGCAGGGCAGATCCATAAGCTGTTTCAATGACCTGTAAAATGCCTCAAGATCCCCTGAAAAACAATTGCCTACCGTGGCGTTGAACAGGGTATCCCCGGTGATAATAAATCCGGTTCCCTTAAAACAGATCGAATCCGTGGTGTGACCCGGGGTGAGTAAAACTTCAAGTCCTGGCCCTTCATCTAATTCAATGACCTGCCCCTGGCTCAGGGATTGGCAATCCAGCAAAACCGCCCCTGTTTTTTTCACAAGCATCCTGTTGCCCAAGGTGTGGTCCTGATGGGAATGGGTATTGGTCACATATATAATCTCAACGCCACGGTCTTTTGCAAACCCGGCCATGTCATCTGGATTGCCTGCGTCAATTGCAATCCCCTTTTTGGCAGTGTAAACCAGATACCCCAAATTATCATCAGCATATCGGAATTGTTCAATATCCATTCATCTTCTCCCTTTTCAGCAGCAGAATTATCAATTTTCAGTTACCAATTTTTAAGTTACCAACTTTAAAGCTTAATATAGACTATCCTCCTCACCAACTCCGGTTTCCTCATCCTCATCATGGATAGAAAGCTCTTCCCCCCCGTCACTGTAGACCCCTTCGATTTCCTCATCATCCATGGCTTCGTCCATAAACTCATCATCAAAGGCGTGTTCAACTCCGTGTTCCTCAAAGATAAGACTTAAGGCCTCTTTAAGATTCCGCTCCAGGCTTTCTGCATATTCTCCGTTTTCATCCGGTGTAAACTCATAGATGTCTTCGTTCTCTTCTAAAAGGTCCTTCAGATCGGCATCAATTTGTGAACGGGTATAAAAATCAGCTTCATAGGTATCGAGTATTTCATTGAAAAGATTGTTAAGCTCAAAGGCATCCACGGCATTGGAAATGGTCATTTTTTTTGCCATTTATCATCCCTCCTCTGTGAATAAACTCTGGAATTCCCTCTATAATAAAGGCTGTTTTTTTTGATGTCAATTCAGTATTAATTTAATTTAAAATCAGGATTGAATTAATTTGCTTTTCGATCCTTAGGAATCGTTACAAAATAACTTGATCTAAATACCCTGAAGGGCAGAAACTTGTTTCCAACACCCCTTAAATGGGTATTTTGAAAACAAAAGATCAAGTAATTTTGGAGCCGATCCTTAGAGGGGAAAGGTAATTGTAAATTCGGTAAACTCACCCGGCCGGGAATCCACCTGAATAGTACCGTTGTGCTTCTTGACTGCCCGCTTTGTGATAAAAAGCCCGAGGCCCGTGCCCTTTTTCCCCTTGTCCGAATAAAACAGGGAAAAAATCTCTTTTTCATATGCCCGGTCAAGGCCTTTGCCGTTGTCACGGATCTTAAACACAATGTCACGGTCGCATAGGATTACCTGAATGCGTATCTTAAGATTATTTTTTTTGTCTTTAACCGCAGCACAGGCATCAATGGCATTTTCAAGGACGGCAAGAAAGGCCGGCATGAGCACCACCTTGTCCATGGAAACCTGCGTACCGGGTTTGGGGATAGAAAGATCCAGCACAATCCGGTTCTCTTTCATTTTGGCATCCAGGGCAGTGGTGACTTCCTGAATAAAGTCAAATACGTCTTCCGGATGAAGCTCCAGATCACGGGTTTTGGAATGAAACAGAATATCCAGAACCATTTTTCTGACCATGGTGATTTTTTCTTTAACGATTTCCCAGCCGTCGGATACCATCTGCGTATCTTGGTTTTCAATACCTGTTGAAATCAGATAATCCCCACCGTCAAGCCCTGTGAGCACCCCCTTGATCCCGTGGGAAATGGATGAAATATGCAGGCCAAGCGCCGCCAAATGATCCTGAAGGTCATGGATATAGGTCACATCAGTGGACATCTCCATCACATGACGGACGTTATCGTCCTCCTCTGCCACCGCAGATGTCTGAACCAGAAAGTGCCGAACACTGCCGTCTTCCAGGGTGACATCCATCTCAGCCAGATGAGATAATCCGTCCTCAAAGGTACGGGTTACAGGACATCCCTCGCAGGGCTTATCTCGCTTTTTATAGACCTGATAACAGCAGCGCTCGGAGTTTTCACCAAACTCCTCCTTGAACCGGTTATTAGATTCAACAATGTTAAATTCACTGTCTTGGATGGTAATAAAGGAGGGGGAATCATTAAAGAGTTGCACATACCGCTTTTCAGAGGCGGATAGTTTCCGGGTTTTTTCCTTGACCAGATCTTCCAGACCCCGGGTATATTTCCGCAGCTGATTCCGGGTTTCGATCCTGTCTTTTGCCCGTTTCAGGGCAATTTCCAAAATGTCATTGTTAATGGGCTTGGTGATAAAATCCACCGCATCCATTTTCAGGCTCTCTATGGCAAGCTTGAGATCACCGTGGCCCGTGATCATGATCACCTCAATATCAGGAGATTCTTTTTTGATGAACTTGAGCAGCTCAATACCGTCCATGCCCGGCATCCGGATATCCGTAAGCACAATATCCGGGGCAAGCTGATGTATCATGCCGGCGGCTTTTCGGCCGTCACTGGCCGTTTCAACCTCAAACCCCGCATCAGTCAGGGCAATACCTAAAACCTTGCGGATTCCCTTCTCATCATCAACCAATAGCACTTTCATGGGTATTTTTTCTGAAATAGTTTCACCTCGGGTTTATATTCAATTGAATAACCAATTATTTTTCACCCCTGCCCAGTTATTTTTCAGACCAAAGACTTAAGCGTCCATACATCTGAAGATCATCTCTTTTAAATAGTCCGGATCAGCAGATTTTTCAACATAGTATTTGGGAACCGTCGTTTTGGTCTCAGATTTCACATTGAGCATTTTCACATAGTGGACAAACGCTTGCCGGTCCACTCCGGAAAAAATAATCAATGGGATATCCTGGTACCGAAGGTTGGATTTCAACTCCAGATAAACAAGGGCGCCGCCCTTTTCAGGCATCATGATATCCAGAATAATCAGATCCGGAGTCTTCAGTTCCAGGGCTTTGAGGCCCTCGTTCCCGTTCCGGGTCATTACGGGTTCACACCCCAAAGATTTAACAACCGTCATCAGGTAAAACCGCATCTCCATTTCATCTTCAATGATGAGAACAGTTTTGACTTTTCCCTTTTCCGGGCTCATGGCAAACATCCTTGTCCGGCTTGGGCAGGAGGGGGAGCGGCAACAGTGACGTCTGAAATATGAATACCACCGCCCCTTTCCCACCCGAGCACGAAATCAACGTATCTAGCTAATTACAATTTATCGGGCTTGTTCACACTGGCCACAGGGCAGGCAGATCTGAGTACGACCTGTTCCACTGTGGATCCCATAACCGCTTCCTCAATATCCACATCTTTAGTATGATGGGCCATGACAAGGAGATCGGAGCTTTTTTCCCGGGCAAATTTAAGCAATTCCACATAGGGAACCCCTTCCCAGACGGCAATCTCGTAGTTGTCAAAATCCTCCATCTTTGAGACATAACGAGATTCCATTTTCTCTTTGGCCTCTTTTATCCGCTCTTCAATGGACCTCTGGCCGGGCCCCACACCTGCCTGGGACGTCTCAATATTCAGAGCATGGAAAAGATGGAGCTTACACCCGATGTGTTTAGCCATTTTATAGGCAAACTGAAAGGCAGACATGGATGCCTTGGAAAAGTCCGTCCCAAAGACAATCTGGTTAAAATACCAGAAACAGGTCTCACAGGGCCGTGAGATGATGAGCACCGGGCATTTTGCCCTCAGTGCCACCTTCTGCATGGTCGTACCGATAATCCCCCGGAACCGTTCTGCTGCCGGATCATCCTGGCGGGTATGGGCCCCCATGACAATGCAGTCTGCACTGATTTTCCGGGCATGCCTTAAGATTTCAGTTGACGGGATTCCTGCAGTGGCTTCATACACAGGTTCTGAATGTTTCTGCACCAGGGCGTCATAGGTGTTCCTCATCTCTTCTTTGACCCATTCAATATAATCCGGCCCTGCTGACTCTTTTTCCCCGGACACATAGTCAGTGACAAAGGCGCCGCTGCCATGGGAGGGTTCGCCAAACGCATGGAGCAGGATCAATTCGGATTCATATTTTTCCGCGAGTTCGAATGCAATTTTAGCAGCCGCATCACAGGCCGGTGACGCATTGGTGGCGAATAGTATTTTTTTAAACATAACTACCCCCTTATGGAACATTGTAACGGGTTAAAATTAAAAG
>PIVQ01001011.1 GCA_003354055.1 Desulfobacteraceae bacterium
AGGTTGACCAGGGCAATTATGGCCTCATGTCCGGCCACCCGGGAGTAGACATTGGGAACCACCTGATTTTGGGCAAACCACAGATCCATACGCTCCCGGCTCAAGCCGGTATCCGCCAGAATCATAGGGGTGTTTTCCCAGTCTATGCCGGTCTGATCTATGCTGTTCCGATGCCGGACAATAACCTCCGGATAGCGTTTTGAAGCAATGAACACCAGGGGGCTTGTGGCCATATTCAACACTTCGATCTGTTTCAGGCCTTTTCCGGGAAGGGCGGCAATGACCACATCCGCATCCCGAGTTTTCAGCCGGCCCAGGGACTTGGCAGGATCTCCTGTTTCCAGACGGATCTGCACCTTTGGATGGACGGTCCGGTACCGGGTAATGATATCCGGCAAAATACTGTAAGCCGCCGTGACCGAGCAGTAAATGGAAAGTTCTCCCTGCAGGATATCATCCTCTGACAATTCCCCCTGGAGGCGATCCCAGCGCAGCAGCACATCTTCAGTATATTTTTTAAAGGCAAGCCCGGCATAGGTCAGTTCCACAGACCGGTTATCCCTGACAAACAATCTCTCCCCTACTTCATTTTCCAGCCGCTGAATCACCCGGGTCATGGCCGACGGGGTAATATGGCAGGCCTGGCTGGTCCGGGCAAAGTGAAGGGAACCGCTCAGGTGACGGAAGAGTTTTAAAGTACGTATATCCATATTAGCTCCTGTTTCTGACAAATATTTCCTGTAATTTTAATTGAAAATTGCAATAATCGCAACATATCATTGCAAATGATTCATTTGACGCAACGTTTTTTTTCAGTCATTTTAAGAAAAACTCAATAAACTTTGATCATATTTTAAAAAGGAGACACACCATGGGTACCAATTATTTTAACACACTTCCCCTAAGACTGCAGCTTGAAGAACTTTCCCAATGCCGCTTTATGGATTCATCGGAATTCAACGGGGTAGATGCCCTGAAAGGCAAAAAGATTGTTATTGTGGGCTGTGGTGCCCAGGGGCTTCACCAGGGACTCAACCTTCGGGACTCGGGCCTGGACGTCTCCTATACCCTCAGGGAAGCAGCCATTGCCGAACAGCGTCAGTCCTGGAAAAACGCAACTGAAAACGGATTTGCGGTAGGTACCTATGAAGAGATGCTGCCCGCAGCCGATCTGGTCATCAACCTGACCCCGGACAAACAGCATACCAACGTAATTGAATCGGTAATGCCCATGATGAAAAAAGATGCCTGCCTCTCCTATTCCCACGGCTTCAATATTGTTGAAGAAGGCATGAAAATCAGGGAAGACTTAACCGTGATCATGGTCGCCCCCAAATCACCCGGCACCGAAGTCCGGGAAGAGTACAAAAGAGGATTCGGCGTTCCTACCCTCATTGCCGTTCACCGGGAGAACGATCCCAGAGGCGAGGGCCTGGAACTGGCCAAGGCCTATGCTGCAGGAACCGGCGGCCACAAGGCCGGCGTACTTATGTCCTCTTTTGTGGCCGAGGTAAAATCAGATCTCATGGGTGAGCAGACAATCCTCTGCGGCGTTCTCCAGATGGGATCACTGCTCTGCTATGACAAGATGATCGAACAGGGCATTGATGCAAATTACGCATCCAAACTGGTTCAATACGGCTGGGAAACCGTTACCGAAGCCCTGAAACACGGCGGCATCACCAATATGATGGACCGCCTGTCCAACCCGGCCAAAATCAAGGCCTATGACCTGAGCGAACAGCTGCGGGAGATCCTTACCCCCCTGTTCAACAAACATATGGACGACATCATGACCGGTCATTTCTCCAAAACCATGATGGAAGACTGGGCCAATGATGATGCCAATCTTCTTAAATGGCGGGCCGAAACTGCGGAAACTTCTTTTGAACGGTCAACCTCCCAGGACCAGGAAATTTCCGAGCAGGAATACTTTGACAACGGCATCCTCATGGTGGCCATGGTCAAGGCAGGGGTTGAACTGGCCTATGAAACCATGGTATCTGCCGGGATCATTGAAGAGTCTGCCTATTACGAGTCTCTTCACGAAACTCCCCTGATCGCCAACCTCATTGCCCGGAAAAAACTCTATGAAATGAATGTGGTTATTTCAGATACCGCAGAATACGGCTGCTATCTCTTCGCCCATAAGGCCGGCCCCATGCTGGAAGACTTCATGAAAACCATTGATACGGATGTAATCGGCAAAGGCCTTGATCTT
>PIVQ01001012.1 GCA_003354055.1 Desulfobacteraceae bacterium
TCAGGCATTTAAGATCAACGAAAAAATTATAACAGATTGTGAGAGTTAATCATGGCTGATGAAAATGGCGTCACAGAGGACACATCCGAGGAGTTTGAAGAGAAATCCGAAGAGCAGCAAGCAAGGGAGCTGGATTTTATTCTGGATATTCCCCTGGAGCTTTCGGTGGAACTTGGCAAAACTAAAATGCTGGTCAATGATTTGCTTCAGTTGGGACAGGGCTCAATTATTGAGCTGAATAAACTGGCTGGTGAGCCCCTGGAGGTCTATATTAACCGAAAACTCATTGCCCGGGGAGAGGTGGTTGTGGTCAATGAAAAGTTCGGTGTTAGGCTCACCGATGTGATCACACCCATTGATCGTGTCAAATCCCTGGCAGCGGAAGACCAATGAATACAGATACGGATATCTGGATTTCCTTTGCACAGACCTTTGGCATGTTGTTTGTGGTTCTGGCCTTGTTTATATTGGTCTTTTACCTGTTCCGGCGGTTTGCCGGGGCAACAATGGGAAAAGGGACCAAAGACTTGATCAAGGTGCTTACGGTTCACCATTTGTCTCCAAAAGAAAAACTTGTTCTTGTCTCCGTATTGAATGAAACCATACTATTGGGGGTTACCCCATCAAGAATCTCAAAGCTGGCCATATTGGATCATGATCCTGCGCTGATCTCAAATACTCAAAACGTTTCCGGGGGATTCTCCGATCTTTTGGGGCGGGCCCTGAAAGAAAAGTCAGGAAAAATGGTAGACCCGGAACAATCGGAAAAGGACAGGAAACAGGATCATGAGTAATTACACCTTATCCCGGTATTTGGTAAGGATTGGCCTGGCAATTGGATTGGTCCTCTTCTGGGTTGGTCCGGCTGTAGCAGTCACATTTCCCATCCCCTCCCTTGAGTTAAATCTAACCACGGTCACGGAGCCTGAAGAAGTGGCTGTCGTTCTTGAAATTATTGCCCTTTTAACCATCCTTACCCTGGCGCCGGCCATATTGGTTTTAATGACTCCGTTTACCCGACTGGTTGTGATTTTTAATTTTCTACGCCAGGCCATGGGAACCCAGTCCAGTCCCCCAAATCAGGTGATCATCGGTTTAGCCTTGTTTATGACGTTTTTCATTATCGAGCCTGTGGCGCAGGAAGTGTATGACAAGGCCTTAAATCCTTACATGGAAAGGGAAATCTCTTATGACGTCGCTTTTGTAGAGGCCCAGAAACCCATCAGAAAATTTTTGCTGATCAATACCAGGGAGGCAGACATTGCTCTGTTTGTTAAAGAGGCGGATATAAAAAGGCCTGAAACCCGGGATGATGTGTCACTCCTGGTATTAATACCCGCCTATGTTATTTCCGAGCTGAAAACTGCCTTTATTGTCGGATTCATACTGTATATTCCGTTTTTGGTTATCGACATGGTTGTGGCCTCCGTACTGCTGGCCATGGGTATGATGATGCTGCCGCCGGTAATGATTTCCCTGCCTTTTAAACTGATGCTCTTTGTCTTGGTGGACGGCTGGCATATGATTGCAGGCTCTTTGATAAAAAGTTTTGGAGTGTAACCCATGATAACCCCTGAATTTGTAATTGCATTTGCCCAAAAGGCTATTATACTGACTATTTCACTGTCCATGCCTATGCTGGGCTTAGGACTTATTGCAGGGCTTACCATAAGTGTTTTCCAGGCTGTTACTCAGATTCAGGAGATGACCCTGACCTTTGTTCCTAAAATCATAGCTGTTTTTTTAGGACTTCTCTTTGCAGCCCCTTGGATGCTTGAAAAATTAATTTCATTTACCTCTAACATCATAGAAAACATTCCCATGTATATTCGTTAACAGGAACATTCGTCATGGAAATGCTTGATATCATAGATCCTGTCCGCTTTCGCATTTTTATGCTGGTCCTGGGCAGAATTTCGGTGTTCCTGTTTTTGTTTCCTATTTTTTCATCTCCGGTGTTCTCTGCCCAGCTGAAATTGGGGTTTGCCCTGGTGATGACCCTGTTGTTTTATTCGGTGGTGCCTGTTGACGTCAACCGTTTCCCCGAAGATGTATTGTCTTTTGGCTTGATGATCGGAGCTGAGGTTTTAGTTGGCTTAACTCTGGGGATTTGTCTTCGGATATTTTTTGCAGGTGTTCAGATGGCCGGTCAAATTATCGGATTTCAAATCGGTTTTGCCATGATCAATGTCATGGATCCCCAGACCGGCAGTAATGTCTC
>PIVQ01000265.1 GCA_003354055.1 Desulfobacteraceae bacterium
TGCCTGGAAGATTTATCATCGGTTTCCAAACGGGGATTTTGTGGTATTGAGCCGTGCCGGTCATCTGTTACACATGGAGCAGCCGGAACAGTTTCAATTCCACGTGAAGGACTGGCTGGCAAGAGTCCTCAACCGAGCATCTGAAGGAGGGTAAAATGAAAAAAGTCCTGTTAGTCGTGATCTCCATGCTTTTTATCGCCGCTCCTCAGCTCTTGGCCGAGGACGATCCCTGCAAGGCAAAGATGACAGCCCTTGGGGAGAATAAAAAAGATCCCAAGGCCATCAGCCGGATTCTGGATGAACTGGAAACCGCAGGGTGCGTCGAAAAAATCGGTGATAAATGGTTTTACTGGAATCGGGGGATAGTGAGGCACAGGCTTAGAAATTACACGGGGGCTGAGCAGGATTTTGCCGTTTTACTGACTCTGGGGTTGCCTCCAAAGGACCAGGCCAATGTGATGACCCGCCATGCAGATAACCTGGTCCTGCTAGAACGGTATGACGAGGCCCAAAAAGAGCTGCTGGCTGCCCTGGAACTCCGGCCGGAATCCGGTATGGCCCTGATGCGGCTGGCAGAGGTCTACTGGTATAAAAAAGAAAAGCAAAAGGCCCTGGATACCATTATGCGGTTTAAGGCCCTTTCTCCAGAAGATCCCCGAATGCTGTACGAGGTGGCCAATTTTCTGCATACCTATCAATTTGACCCCGAGGCCATAAGCGCCTATCAGGAATTTCATCGGGTTAAATCCGGTACCCAAATGACATACTTCAACCTTGCACGGTCCTATCATCGGACCGGTCAGACAGAGTTGGCCTCAGAGGGGTTTATCAAAGCCTATGAATTGAAGCCCAGTGACCTGAGGCCCATAAAAATAGGTGTGTCCCTGTTAATGATGGATAAAAATGAAGAGGCGGCCATTGGCCTGGCTGAAAAGGCATTTGGCATACGTGGTAGATCGGAAATTGGGATTGCACTGTATCTGGCGCAACTCTATAAAGAGACCCAATGGTGCAGGGATGTCGCATATTGGTATAATAAGGCAGCAGAACTTGAAGCGGATGGGATGAAAGAAGAGTACCTCTCACAAGCCGAATATTTCAAGGCCAAGACTTCCGATTGTCAAGAGGGTTCCCGCAGGAAATATGGTAAACAGGAGTAAACCGGCACCAATAGAAGATATTGCTGCCGGTTTTGATTCGAGTCGTATTTACTGATTGTAAAGCGGATATTCAATATATTGGGCAGTTGTCTTAGCCTGTTTCTCCCCAAACAGCCTTCCCACCATGTATAAACTCATGTCCATGCCCGCAGCCACTCCGGCCGATGTCAGAATTTTTCCATTGTCGGTAAACCGCTTGTCCCGGACGATAGTCGCATCCGGGGCCTGGGCTTCAAGTTCAGGGAATACCTCATGGTGGGTGGTGGCGGTAAGGCCTTTTAGCAGGCCGAGTTTGCCCAGGACCAGGGAGCCGGAGCAGACAGAGAGGATATTCTCACAGGTTGGGGCGGCCTGATTGATCCAGTTCAATACCTTTTCGTTTTTCAGCAGGGCTCTGGTGCCGGAACCGCCGGGGATGATGAGATAATCAGGGGAGGGGCAGGTCTCCAGGGTATAATCTGGTACCACCTGAAGACCATTCTTGGCCACGATGGTACGGTAGGTTTCGCCTATGGTAAACACATTCAGCAATTCATACTGATTCAACTCGTTAACTACTGAAAACACCTCAAACGGGCCGGCAAAATCAAGAACTTCCACATCAGGGAAAATGAATATGGCAAGGTTTTTTTTTGTATGATTGTCCATGGGATCTCCTTTGTTTATATTTGAAAATTGAAACTTCGCGCGATTGTTTTAAGAGTCGGTCTAATGCCCGAACCGTTTTCTATACAGATTGGGCAGGACATGAAGCTGGCGCTTGAATGCCCTGCGCATCATTTTTTCATCCTTAAAACCGGATTTGCTGGCGATTTCCTTGAAGCTTAAGGTCCGGGTTTCTATCTGATGGGTCGCCAGTTCCACCCGCATTTTTTCTACAAATTTTCCCGGTGTGATACCTATTTCCTGCTTAAAGGTCCTGGCAAAATTCCGTTCACTCATGGCACAGCGATACGCCAGAGCATCCACAGATAGGTCCTGGGTCGGATTCTGCTTCATCCATTGGAGAACCTCTTCAAGTTTCCCTTTGGCTGCGGCCTGCCGTGCCAGACTTGTACTGAACTGAGACTGGCCGCCCTGGCGCTTCATGAACACCACCAGTTGTTTGGCGATTTTAAGAGCCAGATCCCGGCCGTGATCTTCTTGCACAAGGGCCAGTGCCAGATCAATCCCGGCGGTCACCCCGGCTGAAGAGTAGATATGATCACTTTTTACAAATATTTTATCCGGATTCACATTTACCTGCGGATAGGCCTTGGCCAGACGCTGGGTCGCAGACCAGTGTGTGGTGGCTGTTCGTCCGTTCAGAAGCCCTGCCTGGGCCAGAAGAAAGGTGCCTGTACAGATAGAGGCCATGCGGCGAACACGAGTACTCTGATCTTTGATAAACTTTATAAGACCGGGCTGATACCTGGCCTGGTACACTCCGCTGCCACCCGCAACCATAAGGGTGTCCAGGGAAGCTGTGTCAAAGGAGTTGATTGATTTATCCGCCACCAGCTGAAGTCCTGAGGTCATGGCCACAGGTCCTGCTGTTTCGGCAATCAGGGAAAGACGGTAGGCTTTGGGTTCTGTCTTGCCTGCGGCAGACAGTATTTTTTTTGCCTGGGAAAAGACTTCCATGGGTCCTGTGATGTCCAGAATCTGGGCATCGGGGAATATGATCTGTCCTACATGGCGGGTAAGGTTACTTTTCTCTTTTTTTGCCATCTCTTTCCTCCTCTTTCCTTTTTATGGGCATCATCCCAGAAAAAAGAATTGACCACAATGACAAAGAAGGCGCAAAAACAGACAAAAAAGCCCCCGGCAGTGCAAAATTGCCAGGGGCTTTGTGGTTTTACAGATCCGCCCTAAGGCTTAAGGCAGATTAAAAGTAAGATCGTAGGCTTAACCCATGGGGTTCAAGGCACCCGGACCCACCTTCCATACACCCTCTTCCTTTACCAGGGACAGTGTGGTTTCAAATTCATGCTCCTGGATCAGGCAGAAAATATATCCCACAATCCGGAACAGGGGATTGATGCTGCGAAGCGCCGTGGTGTT
This sequence comes from Desulfobacteraceae bacterium, assembly GCA_003354055.1. Next base: position 3,204 of record PIVQ01000265.1, read on the forward strand.
GAGCCGGATCGTTGCGGTATCTTCGGTCTGTTCCAATACTTCGGTTTTCAGGAGAATGGGATGCATCTGAAGATAGCTCATCTTATAGCCGCGGTTTTTGGCATTCTCTTCTTTAATCCGTAAAAAGAGTTCAACCATATCAACGTCATTTTCATTGACCAGAGCATCGGAACTCAGATAGTCGGCCATGGATTCGTCCAGCATATAGTAAGCTTTTGCAAAGTTTTTAACCACGGATTCAGGGGTAGTGCCCTCTGCCCAGGCAGATGAGGCGCTGAGGCAAAGGCCGATCACCAGGGCTGCGATCAGGGAAACCAGTCTGGGGGTCTTGTTCATTCGTCAATTCTCCTATTAAAAGTTCAATTAACCACAAATTACATATATTGAGGAATTTAATAGCAAATACTCTGATAATATACAATGGGTTAAAACTTGTCGCTATTTTTTATGTCGCTCTACGGACTGCCCGACCCTGAGCGCCGGCTTTGAACGTTTTGGATCTCGTATATAGATTACAATTCAATATTTTTTTGCATTGGAAGGCTTTTTAATGTAATTTAATGATTAGTGATGTCGTTGAAAGTATAATCCTATCTCCCACTTGTATATCTGAGGCTATTCTTGGAATTTCTCCTTGTGCTGTTTCCACTGGATCGAAAAAAAAACTGATAAAGATCATACGAAATAATGATAACTCAAGTCTAAAAAACGAGTGAGAAGCTCATATGCCGGTGATAGTGGTGCATCCATAGTCTTCGCGAATACAAAATTATGCGGTCATTTTGGGCTTCAACAATTGGAGGTCTTTTAATGTCTAAAAAATCAGTCCACAAGGCCCCGCCGAACCATACAGGCGGGATAAAGAATCCAGAAACTATGCCAAAACCAAGATTGAAATATTATTTATTACTGACAGCTTTTGCAATGTTGCTCTTCATGACCACGTTTGAAGTGGCAAAGGATCTCCTCAATCCAGGTCTATCCGTTTGGGGATCGCACTTCATCACAATCTTGTTTACCTCGTTATTGGCTACCATAATAACTTATTTTGTGTTCAAGCGGATAAATCATCAGAATCAAAAACTCAACGAAGAAATTATCATGCGTAAGAATGCTGAAATTCGATTAGAGGGTTTTGAAAATAGAAGTCTTGCCTGGCTTGAATATTCCCCGGTTTGCACCAAGATGGTGGATCTTGATTTTAATCTGCAATATATGAGTGCTGCAGGTATAAATGGTCTTAATATCGACGATATTACACAGTTTTATGGGAAACCATATCCTTTTGATTTTTATCCTGAGTCGTTTCGAAATCTAATGATTGGGAATTTGGAAAAAGTTAAAGAAACAGGGGGAATTATCGAACAAGAAGGTTCTGTGGTTGATATAAATGGAGACGAATTATGGTTTCATTCGACGCTTGTGCCTGTGAATGATGAAAGAGGGCAAATTGATTACATCATAGTCGTATCCATTGAAACAACCAAACGGAAGCAGGCTGAAGAGGCATTGCGTGAGAGTGAAAAAAAATATAGAAGTCTTTTTGAAAATGCTGTAGAAGGTTTTTTCCAGAGTGCACCGGAAGGCCGCTTTATCAGTGTCAATCCGGCCTTTGCCGAGATGCTTGGTTATTCATCCCCTGAAGAACTCATCTCCAACATTACCGACATTGCATCACAGTTCTACGTAAATTCCGAAGATCGGATACAATATCAGAAATCTCTCCGGGAGTCCGGGAAGGTGGAGAATTATGAATATTTGGCCCGGCGCAAAAATGGGTCGCCGATATGGGTCTCCAATTCCACCCGTGCACATTTTGATAAAGACGGAAAGGTGATCCGATATGAGGGAACTGTTCAGGATATCACCGAGCGCAAGCGGACAGAGGAAACGCTTAGGGAGCGTGAAGAGCAATACCGTGCAGTGGTCGAAAATATAGGTGATTCTATCATGAGATATGACAGAAATTTTAAACATATCTATGGGAATCGAAACGCCCTTGAGGATGTCGGGTTGACTGCTGATCAATATATTGGAAAAACCCATAGAGAAATGGGATTTCCAGGGCACTTGTGTGAGTTATGGGAAAAAAATATTCAACTTGTCTTTAATACGGGTGAAAAACAAAGTGTAGAGTTCGACGTTGAACTGGCAGAAGGACCAAGGAGTCTGGAGCTTAAGCTAAATCCGGAATTTGAAACAGATGGAAGTGTTAAAACCGTTATTGGGATATCTCGTGATGTAACCGAACGCAAGCAGGTTGAAGCAGAAAAACGTAATCTTGAATCTCGTCTCCTGCAAGCCCAGAAAATGGAGGCAATTGGAACACTTGCCGGGGGCATCGCCCATGATTTTAATAATATTCTTTCTCCTTTAGTTGGTTTCACCGAGATGCTTCAGGAGGATCTCCCTCAAGACAGTTCACATCAAGAGCATGTTGCTGAAGTACTCCAGGCAGCTATGAGAGCAAAAGAGCTTGTTAAACAAATTCTCGCATTCAGTCGACAAAGCGACACGGAACTTAAACCGGTTAAACTTCAATCCATACTTGAAGAGGCTCTCAAACTGCTTCGGTCTTCAATTCCCAGAACAATTGATATCCAAACAGATTTGGACCCGGATTGTGGTTTGGTGATAGCCGATCCAACTCAATTTCATCAAATCATAATGAATCTTGCCACAAATGCCTATCATGCCATGCGGGAATCACGAGGCCGGCTCAAAATAGTTCTCAACCAAAAGAGGGTTGAATCAAACCCCTTAGGATTTTCCGGTTTGCTTCCCGGCAGATATGCAGTGTTGAAAGTGATTGATTCAGGAACAGGGATTCGTAAGGATATCCTGGATAAAATTTTTGATCCGTATTTCACAACAAAGGAATCCGACAAAGGAACAGGATTAGGACTTTCGGTCGTGCAGGGGATTGTTAAAAGTTTTAAAGGTGATATCCATGTCTATAGTGAACCTGGTAAAGGAACCGAAGTTCATGTTTATTTGCCCATAATGGAAAAAACAATGAGCAATGGTAAACAAGATCTCTTGCAACCTATTCCGGGAGGCATTGAAAGAATTCTCCTGGTGGATGATGAAAAAGCAATCGTTAAAATGGAGCAGCAGGTACTTGAGCGGTTGGGGTACCATGTAACATCCCAAACCAACAGTATTGAGGCTCTTGAAACGTTCAAAAAAAATCCGGATCAATATGATTTGATTATCTCAGATATGACCATGCCTAATATAACGGGTGTTCAGCTTGCCAATGAAGTTAAAGAGGTAAGATCAGATATCCCCGTCATTATATGTACGGGTTTTAGCGAGCAGATCAATGAAGAAACCTGCAGGGAGTTTGGGATTCAGGGGTATTTGGCTAAACCGGTTATAAAAAGAGAAATTGCCCAAACGATCAGAGATGTTTTGGACAGATTGGGTAAGACTTAGGCGCGAGGGCATCTTCCCTCATCCTGCTACAAAGCCTGCCAGGTAATCAATTTTTTTACCGTTGTGGTTCACCAGGCCGGCAGGTTTGCCGCATCCGCCTGCGCATCGTTGAACATATTCGCATTTTTGGCATTCTTCGGGCAGGGCCTCAAGAGAACAGGCAGCCGCAAGTTCTGCGCTTTTTTTAACTGCTTGCAGATCCGTTTTTCCAGGCAGTTCGCAAACCCCGAAACAGACATCAAGTATACTGTCGAAATTTACATTCAGCGCAACATAGGGCCCGCAGTTAAGTACCCTGCCATGGAATACCTTTGCGCCAAGGCTTGTGGGCGTTACCGAACAAAATGGCGCGGCAATGTAGATCCCCTTTGCATGGGTGGGGAAGCGCCCCATAAGTTCTGCCATTTCCTCGGCCAGTGCCTGCATGTGATCCCGGGTCAAAGGCCTTAAGGTCTCGGGGCTTGATTCAAACCGAAGGGGAATCCATTCAAGTCCGGGATACTCTTTGAGAACTTTTATAAACTCTTCCAGCCTGCCGATGAGTTCCGGGGTCAGGACCGTCAGCATGCACACACGTTTTTTTCGATTCATTAAGGTGTGCTCAATCAATGCCAGTTTTTTTGTCAGTACATTGGATTGGCCGCTGATTTCATCCAGGCGAGCCGGATTAAGGTTAGGAACGCTGACCCTTAAGTTATTGAAACATAAACGGTCATACTCCTGCTGATCTGCCATCCCATTAGTGTTCAGGATGATCCAGCGTTTTTGCAGGTAAGCGTAATTGCAAAACAACCTGATTTGGGGATGCAGGATTGCCTCGCCCCCGGTAAAGCGGACTACCGGAATGTTGTTATCTACTGCCCAGTCAATCCAGGCCAATACATTTTCTTCCGGCATGAAACGGTCTTCCTGCCATGAATCTGCTTTCCCCAGGTAACAGAATTCACATCGCAACTGGCAGGCCCGGCTGATCTCAAGTTTCAGTTCTTTCGGGTTAAAGGGGAAGCCCAGGTCCTTATCAATATTTTCTTTTATCGGCATCATAAATTGCTTGTGGTTGATATTCCTATTCTTATTTGTCTGTAAAGGCTACCGCCCGGATTGGAGAGCCGTCCGCCTGTTGAAAGTACAGGGGAAAACAGGAGAAATCAACCGGCCCTTCAGACAGATGATCCAAGTTTGCCAGGTTCTCAACAATCACCATATCCGATCCAAGAAGAATTTTATGGATGGGGTAGGTCCTTGTCTCGGCACTGTCCGCAGAGATGGTATCAAAACCGATGCCTTTTAAGCCGAGTCCTACCACCCACTCCGCAGCCTCCCGGGTGAGTACCGGGAAGTTGGCAAAATAGTCGTCTGTTCCCCAGTGGCGGCTCCAGCCTGTATGGATCAACAGGAAATCAGCGTTTTTCAGTTGATTCTCAACAGATTTGAGGGTGGCAAGATCTATGGATAAATCTTTATCGGATTTAAGGTGTACAACAACAGCACTGCCGTGGAAACGGCTGATATCGTATTGATCCAGGAATTTTCCGCCCTTTACCAGGTGGGCCGGTGCATCCATGTGGGTGCCGGTGTGGGAGTAAAAGGTGATCTTCTTTTCAAGAAATCCATCCTGTTCAATGGAGCATCCTGTGATAATTACCGGCTGTTCCGTTCCCGGATAAACGGGCATGGCCTCATGGATGGGATGGGTCAGGTCAATGGGGTTGGTCATCATAATAATTTATTCCAATTTCGGTTTTATTGATCAGGAATCGTTACAAAATAACTTGATCTAAATACCGAAGGGCAGAAACTTATTTCCAAAAACCCTTAAATGGGTATTTTTACAAAAGATCAAGTAATTTTGGAGCCGATCCTTAGGCCATACCGCCGCCGTCCACCAGCAGGGAGGTTCCGGAAATCCATTCGGACATGGGGGATACCAGGAAGAGGACGCTGTTGGCAATGTCTTCCGGGGTGCCCATGCGGCCAAGGGGACGGTCGGAGGCTTCGTTCAGAAATTGGGTCTCATCTTCCCCCAACTGCCGGGCTTCGGATCTGAGCAGATCTGTGTCAGTGTCACCGGGGCAGATGCAATTCACCCTGATATTGAACTTGCCGTAGTCAATGGCCATGGACCGGGTCAGGTTCAGCACCCCTGCCTTGGCAGCGCAATAGGCTGCGGCATTGTCTCCGCCTTTCAGACTCCAGCCGGAACCTGTGTTGACAATGGCCCCTCCGTTATCCTTCATTAGGGGAATCAGATATTTGGACAGGAGAAATACCCCTTTCAGGCTCACATCCACCACAGTATCCCATTCCGGCAGAGCAAGGTCAGTGACGCTTTTTCGGACGATGACTCCGGCATTGTTGAACAGAATATCCAGACGGCCGAAGTCTTTTTTTACCTGTTCCGCCACCTTTTGGCACTGGTCTTCCCGGGTAACGTCACAGGCCATATAACTTGCATCCAGGCCTTCGCC
>PIVQ01001899.1 GCA_003354055.1 Desulfobacteraceae bacterium
GACATCCGATAGTGCCTTTCCTATTTTTTCTTCACTATCGGAATAGTTTCGGGCGGTATCAAAAAAATTGATACCATTTTCATATGCTTTCTGAAGGATTCTCTTTGAAGTCATCAGGTCTACTCTCTGAATCGGCAGGGCACCAAACCCGGATCTACCGACCATCAGATTTGATCTTCCTAATTTCATTTTTTCCATAAAATTCCCCGTCTGGATTATAGGTGGCCTCTAATGTTTAATTCTTAATTCGTGTCTGACCGAAAACCCATGCTTGGATGAAAACTTGCCCATATGCAAGGCGCAAGAAAGTCTGAAACCGGAGTGTACTCTTGTACATGAGGATTTCAGACTTTTGCAGCAACGAAGCAGATGGGTGAGTTTTCGTTCAAGCACTAATTTTTAACTGGTGATTTGTTTTCATAAAGGGCGTTAACAATAACCCATTTTTTATCTATTTTCACCAGGTGCAGGTACTCATAATAATGTGGTGCAAGGACTTTTACACTTGCAATGTTTTTATAATAATCAAGGATAATTAC
>PIVQ01001900.1 GCA_003354055.1 Desulfobacteraceae bacterium
CAGCTTTCCACGTCTTTCATCTTCACTTGACACCAAGGCATCCACCGTTTGCTCTTAGTAGCTTAGCCACTATAATTCCACAAATAAGTTTAAACGCTTTGATGCGAACATATTATTTTCGATAAATTCGGCAACTTCTTCGTTGCGTATAATTTTGCTTTCAATCGACGACCAAGAGGTCGACTCAATCAATCAAAATCATCCGCGCCTCGAATTTGCACAAATTTCTCTTCAATAATAACCAGTTTTGGGTTGATTCAACAATCAACTTAAACTGTTATATATAAATCAGTTACCTTACGGTAACTGCGCATTTTGATATTTACTACTACAACAAATTGTCAAAGAGCTAACGTGCTACTTGTACACGTAACGTGTAAGTACACGCTGAGAGATTTGATCTCTCAAAATTGGTCAGTGAATCTAAAACAAGCGTGTTGCGTGTATAAATAGCACGCTAACTACTAATTTCTTTCCTTAGAAAGGAGGTGATCCAGCCGCTGATTCCTCAACGGCTACCTTGTTACGACTTCACCCC
>PIVQ01000266.1 GCA_003354055.1 Desulfobacteraceae bacterium
ATGAGCCCCTGTCCATGAACACCTATCTTCAGGAAAAAAACATCAACCTGAAACGGGCAACGGACAACGAGTATATGGAGTTTGTCAAAGGGTTCGGATATAAACTTATCAATTCCATCAATGAAAACACAGTGGCCACCCCCCACGGCATCATTGCATCCGCCATACTCAACTGCTCCAAAAACACCTTTACCAAGGAGCAGATGCTCAGGCGGGTCAACACCTATATGAACCTTTTAACCTTTAACGGCGCCTATTTGTCAGATACCCTGCTCATGGATCAGGACAATGCCTTTGATTCGGTTATCCAGAACTTCCTGTCCAGAAATTTCATCGAACTTGCAGACGAAGACGAGAATGACATCACCGATATCACCGCATTGATCGTCAAACACAACAAGCGGGCCGTTCTGGATTATTATAAAAACTCGGTCATTTGCTTTTTTGTTCCGGCCGCCTATACTGCCGTGGCCATTCTGGAAATAGACCGATTTAAATTTTCCACGTCCGACCTGGTACTCCGGTATAAGTTCCTGCTCAAAATGTTTACAGATGAGTTTTCCTTTGATGAAGAGGTCACGGCTGAAGAGCAGATTTCCCGTGTGGTCAAGGGCTTTATCAACGAAGGTATCCTGGTGCCGGATGTCAAAGGACCTGACATCCTCAATCTGACCTCAGAGGGCCTGCGCAAACTCAAATGGTTTGCCGCCTTTCTGACACCCTTTCTCGAATCCTATAAAACCTGCCTGCTTTTCCTGGAGAAGGAAAAAACAGACAAGTACGACGTCAAGGAACGGGCCAAGAAAATCCTGTCCTTTGGGGGTAAATTATACAAACGTAATCATGTGGTGCATAAGGAATCCATTTCCCTTATCAACTACAGGAATGCGGCCAATTATTTTGCCAGAAACAGTATTAACGGATCGGCAGACCAGATCCAGATTGATTATTACAATGAGATCATTGACCGTCTGGCCCGCCTGATTTCAGGCTGATCCATGAAAGCATTAGTACTTGCTGCAGGCTTCGGCACTAGGTTGGCGCCCTATACCCATACCCTGCCCAAACCCCTGTTCACCATCAACAATAAGACAGTGCTTGACCTGGCCATTTCAAAACTGGTTGGCTGCGGGTGTGAGAAAGTTTTTATAAACACCCACCATCTGGGAGACAAAATAGTTGACTTTCTCCTGCCCCACCCCGAAAAAGAGCGGCTTGAGCTTGTCCATGAACCTGCAATTTTAGACACCGGCGGTGCGATTGCCAATATTAAGGCATCTCTGATCGACAATGATTTTCTGGTGATCAATGCAGATATTGTCTGCGACATAGACCTGAAACAGGTGGTGGCGGCCCATAAAAGAACCAATGCTCTGGCCACGCTGGTTGTCCACGACTATCCCCGGTTCAATAAGCTCAAGGTTGAAAAAGACACTGAAAAAACGAATCAGGGCCAGGTGGTTCATTTTGAGGAACCTTCTGAATCAGGACTGGCCTTTACCGGTATCCAGGTACTCTCCCCGGCAATTTTCCAACATATGCCCGGTACTCCGGTTTTTTCCAGTATTGATGTTTACAAGGCGCTTTGCTCCACAGGTCGGATACAGGCCTTTATTGCAAAAGACCTCTACTGGAGTGATATCGGTACACCTGAAAGCTACCAGGAGACCTCGCGTCAATGTCTGGCCGGCAAAATTTTTAAATTACCATCGTCCCGGCTCAATGAGATTAATATATCCCCCATTGCCGGGGACGGCTCCGACCGCCTCTGGTTTCGGGCAATCCACGGACAAAACAGCCTTGTCATCTCGGACCACGGCATCTGTCTTCCGGAAACGAAAACGCCTGCAGCACCCACGGGCACGCAACCGGACAATTTATCCCAGCTCAAGGCCTTTACAGCCATTGGCAGCCATTTAAACAGTCTTGACATTGCCGTACCAAAAGTGATGGGCCATGACACCCTGTCCGGTCAGGTGGCCCTGGAAGATCTGGGTAATACCCACCTGGCGGATCTGGCAAAGGGAAAAGATGAGGATACCATTATCCCCTTCTACAAGAAGGTCATTGATGCCCTGATCAACTTTTCCCAAAAAGGGAAAGACGGCTTCAACGAAGACTGGACCTGCCAGACACGGACCTATTCAAAGTCATTGATTCTAAATCTGGAATGCCGCTACTTTTTGAATGCCTTTGTCAAAGGCTATCTGGGAAAAGGTGCCCACTGGGAAGCCCTGGAACCCGCCTTTTCATACATTGCAGACCAAGCCCTGGTCCACGGATTTAAAGGACTGATGCACCGGGATTGCCAGTCCAAAAACATCATGATCCACAGGGAAAAGGTGTGGTTTATTGACTTCCAGTCGGCAAGGACAGGCCCCCTTCAATATGATCTGGCCTCCCTTTTAATTGATCCTTATGTTACACTGCAGGACAATATTCAGGCCCGGTTGCTTGACTATGCCCTGTCTATACTGAATTTACCTGTGGCAGATCAGGCCCGATTCCGGCACAGCTATGAATTTTGCTGTCTGACCCGAAATCTCCAGATGCTTGGGGCATTTGGATTTTTGACCCGGGTCAAAAACAAACCCCAGTTTGAATCTTTTATCCCTGATGCCCTGGCCACCTTAAAAAAACGGCTTGAGGCAATGAACTCGGAGGCCCTGGCCCCATTAACCCAACTTGTAAGCAGCTTTTAAGGAGCACCCATGAATACAATACCCGTAATGATTAACGGACTGCCCGGCAATGTTGCCCAAATTATGGCCGCAGCCGCCCTTAAAGATGAGAGATTATCCCTCATCCCCTATTCCCTGACCGGTGAAGTGATTGAAGAGAAGAGCGTCACAATTGAGGGCAATGAAATCACCCTGATCAAACCCAGCGTACGGGACAGCCTTATAAAAGAGATCCTGGAACAGTATCCTGGATGTATTACCGTGGATTATACCCATCCCACGGCAGTCAATGCCAATGCCGAATTCTACGCCCAGCACGGCATCCCCTTTGTCATGGGTACCACAGGCGGTGACCGGGATGCCCTGGAAGCCATTGTGAACCTGTCCGACACCCCTGCGGTCATTGCTCCCAACATGGCCAAGCAGATCGTAGGCCTTCAGGCCATGATGGAATTTGCCGCCAAAACCTTCCCGGGTCTGTACAAAGACTATACCCTGGAAGTCAATGAAAGCCACCAGCAGGGCAAGGCTGATACCTCTGGTACGGCCAAGGCCCTTGTGGCCTGTTTTAATGATCTGGGCGCAGGTTTTGATGTATCCGACATCCAGCAGGTACGGGATCCCGAAGTCCAGGAAAAAGACTGGGGTATCTCCAAGGAACACCTGGGCGGTCACGGCTGGCATACCTATACCCTGAAAGCCAACGACGGCTCATCCCTGTTTGAGTTTAAACATAATATAAACGGCAGGGACATTTATGTGAGCGGCACCTTTGACGCCATTGTCTTTCTGGCCGAAAAAACGAACCGGAAAGATGACGGTAAACGCCTTTACAACATGATTGATGTCATGACTCAAAAAGGATCATAGCACTGAGAACAGCAAGGATAACCTTTCCATGAATGTTACCCTGAAAATTGTCCTGATTCTTTTCGGCCTGGCCTATCTGATCTCACCGGTGGATCTGATCCCTGACCTGATTCTGCCATGGGTTGGCTGGATTGATGACAGCCTGGTGCTCTGGTCGGTCTATTATCTTATCCGCTACGGGGAACTGCCCTGGTTTTTATTTAAGAAAAAAGCCGGGGGCGGGGGCGGTTTTCCCGGCAGCACAACAAAACCCGGCCAAAAATCCTCAAAACAGAAAAAAAAGACAAAGGCCAACTCAGAACGGCCACCGAACAGGGCAGCGCCTAACAATTCAGCGCCTAATAATGCAAACACTGCCAAGCCTCACAAGCAGGCCCGAAAAAAAACCAGCCCCACTGCTGCGATCAAGACACCTCATGAGATAATAGGGGTGCCTTCTGATGCATCCTGGACCCACATCCAAGCCGCCTACAAAGAAAAAATAAAGCAATACCATCCGGATAAGCTTTCCCACCTGGGAGAGGAGTTTTCAACCCTGGCCAATGAAAAATTCCTTGAAATCCAAACAGCCTACGATGAATTAAAACAGAAGAACACTTAAGGCGGTGCGAACGGTCATGACAGATTTTCTTACAATTGAATACCCGTTGAGCCCTAAGTTGAGCCCTAAATTGAGCCCTAAGGGAACACCACAACGCGTAGAAATCCAGTGGCAACGCCACGGCAACCCGGCCAACCCGGTCCTGGTCTTTCTCCACGAAGGCCTGGGATGTGTTGCCTCATGGAAAGATATTCCCGAACAGATTTCCCGGGCCACGGACTGCAATGCCTTTATTTACTCCCGTCTGGGATACGGCGGTTCAGATCCGGTAACACTTCCCAGAAAACTCAATTTTATGCACACCGAAGCCCTGGATATCTTACCGAAAATTTTAAACGCAGCCCAAATAGAAAAATATATTATCATCGGTCATTCCGACGGGGGATCTATCGGTATTATCCATGCCGGCAGTCCCAAATCAAACGGTCTTAAAGGCCTGGTCACCCTTGCGGCCCATCTGTTTTGCGAATCTGTCACCCTTGAAGGTATTCGCACTGCAAAAGACCGGTATCTGGATAATGACCTGAAAAAAAAACTTGAAAGAGTCCACGGTCCGAACACAGATACAGCATTCTGGGGCTGGAACGATACCTGGCTTGCGCCCGGCTTTGTCCATTGGAATATTGAGCGGTACCTAAAACCGATCCAGGTACCGGTAACAGCAATTCATGGAACACAGGATCCATACGGTACCAGGGCCCAGCTGGATGCCATAAAGGCAGGAATCAAACATAGCGATATACACCTCATTGAAGACTGCGGCCATGCCCCGCAATTTGAACAAAGAGACAAGGTAAATAAACTTATCACCCGGTTTATTCTTGCACGTTAAGAAATCTTCACTCCTGATTTCCTGATTTCAAATCTCAAAAACTATTTGTTTTGCACGGTAGTCTATTGTAGACTCACACTAGTTCACATGCATCTCCACTATCTATAGCAATATTTATAACATCGTAACCCCAGGTGGGTGACCCATGCTCAAAGAATACGCCAGACTAAGACTTCTGTTTATTCTATTGTCGGCCATGGCAATTATCGCAAGTATGCTGGGTGGATTTCTATACTATTCTGTTCTTGAATCTACATCTAAAAGTAAAACCCATGAAGAGGCCGTTACAAAACTGACATCCATTGACAAAGAGATTGAATCCAGCCTGACCTGGTTTCAGACCTCTGTGAGGGCCATGGCAGGATTAAAGGGTTTTGGACAAACCCTGGAAACAGGGAAGTCTTCAAGCGCCAATTCAATTCTGGATCATTACCGGGATGTACTGGCCGCGGAGGTCTGTTATCTGATGAACCGTTCGGGAACCGTCATTGCTTCCAGCAACCGGAACGCAGAAGACAGCTTCATGGGAAAAAACTACAAATTTCGCCCATATTTCAGCCAGGCACTCCAAGGTGTCCCAAGTATATACATGGCCCGTGGTCTGACTTCCAAAAAGCGTGGGGTCTACTATGGGCATCCGGTGATCGGCAGTTCTAAAGATTCCCCCATTGGGGTTTTAGTAGTAAAGGCATCAATTAATCCCATTGAAGAAAAACTTGCCAATTGCAAAAACGGCCTGGCATTCATAACCAGTCCTTACGGGATCATCTTTGCCTCCAGCCAAAAAGAGTTTCTATACCAACGGCTGTGGGATCTCCCTGCAGTCACTGCACCGGATATTGAATTGACAAAACAGTTCGGTCCGGGCCCATGGCCCAGAACCGGTATGGAACGTATCGGCAGTACCGATGCCAGGGACAGATCAGGACAGGAATACCGCATCCACCAAAAACAGATAGCAAGGTATCCGGGCTGGCACCTGGTTTATCTGCACAGAAACAACGATATTGTCCAAGAAATTACCATGCCCCTGCGCAGCACTATGGGATTTGCCGTGATGACCATTTGTCTTTTTTTCTCTTTTATTGTCTGTGTGATTCTTTATAAGGCCAACATAGGCATTGTTCAGCAAAAAAAGGCCGAAAATCGAATTAAACAGAGTGAAGAACGCTTACGAAGTATTGTCGATACCATGGCAGACTGGGTCTGGGAGGTGGATAAAAACGGACGGTATACCTTCTGTTCGGAACGGGTGGAAAGCGTTCTGGGTTATGCTCCATCAGAGATGATCGGCAAGACGCCCTTTGATTTCATGCCCCCTGATCAGGCAGAAAAAGCGCTGGATCTTTTTGATCAGGCCAGAGCCGAAAAAAAATCCATTGTAAAATTTGAGAACTGGAACCGCCATAAAAACGGCAAATTGATATGCCTTCTGACCAGCGGTGCTCCCATGCTTGATGATGCCGATAATCTGATCGGATTCAGAGGGGTAGACAGCGACACCACCGGGCGAAAGCAAATAGAAAACCGCCTCCGCGATAACCAGAAACGGCAGAACTCCATTCTTCTGGCAATTCCGGGTCCGATGGTCATTTACAACGACACAGGAGAACCCGAGTATCTGAATCTGGCCTTTACAGACGTCTTCGGATGGACTCTGGATGATCTGAAAGGCCAAAAGATCCCCTTTGTACCTGAGGATGAAAAATCCCGGACCTCAGAACAAGTGGGGCGACTGTTAAGCACCGGTTCTAAAGTCAGGTTTGAGACAAAACGCCTCACCAAAGACAACACTTGCCTTAATGTAATTGTCAGTGCCGCCTGTATAAAAGATGATCAGGGAGAGGTGACCAATATTGTTGTTAACCTCACCGATATCACCGAACAAAAAAGGATGCAGGAAAAAATAAAAGAGCAGAGCGAAAATTTTAACAATGTCTATTACAGCCCGTTCAATGCAATCTCTACTATTGATGGAGATCAGTTTATTGACTGCAATTCAGCGCTTGTAGAAATGTTGAATGCCAGGTCAAAACCAGAACTGCTTAACACCCATCCATCAAAACTCTCTCCAGAATTTCAGCCCGACGGCAGATCATCCTTTGAAAAGGCAAATGAAATGATTGCCATGGCCTTTGAGAAAGGGTTTAACAATTTTGAATGGATGCATAAAACTATCACAGGGGAAGAATTTCCAGCTGATATATCCCTGACCCGGATAAAGCTGGAAGGAAAACCTGTACTACACTGCGCATGGAAGGACCTGACCCGGGAAAAAGCCCTGATAGCCACCCTTCACAAGGCCCGCGAAGAGGCTGAGGCAGGAGACAGAGCTAAATCAGATTTTCTGGCAAACATGAGCCATGAAATCCGTACTCCCATGAACGGGGTTATCGGAATGATTGACATGCTTCTGGAAACAGACCTCACCCCTGAGCAAACAGACTTTGCCCAGTCCGTAAGTACCAGTGCAGATGCCCTGCTAATGCTTATTAACGATATTCTTGATTTCTCAAAAATTGAGGCAGGCAAGCTTGAGATGGAGCATATTGAGTTTGATCTGAGACCCACCCTTGAAAGCCTGAGTGATGCCATGGCCATTAAAGCCTTTGAAAAAGGGGTTGAATTCGCCTGTCTGATCCATGACCGGGTGCCCTGTTTCCTCACGGGAGATCCTGGCCGCCTGCGGCAGATTATCACCAACCTGGCCGGGAATGCCATAAAATTTGTGGAAAAAGGTGAGGTCTCCGTGAGTGTGGACCTGAAAGAGGAGACTCCCACTCATGCGACCCTTTTCTTCGAGGTCAAGGATACCGGTATCGGGATCCGGGAAGACCGTTTGGATACGCTGTTCAACTCCTTTACACAGGCAGACGCCTCTATGACCCGAAAATACGGAGGCACAGGCCTGGGGCTTTCCATATCCAAGCAATTGACGCAATTAATGGACGGCAAGATCGGCGTAGAGAGCACGCCAGGCAAAGGCTCCACATTCTGGTTTACCGTGACGTTTGAAAAACAGCCGAAACAGGCATCAATAGAGATAACCATACCGGACAACATACGGGGTAAGCACATTCTTGTGGTGGATGACCATGACATAAACCGTCGTATTTTCCGGGAGTATCTCATGTCCTGGCAATGCCGGTTCAAAGAGGCTGCCAGCGGGAAACAGGCTTTGGATCAATTAAACCTGTCCATTGAAAAAAACGATCCTTTTGATATCGCCATCCTGGATATGCAAATGCCGGGTATGACGGGAGAAACCCTTGGCCGAACGATCAAAAAAGACAACAGGTTCAAGGCCATTGACCTGCTCATGGCTACCTCCATGGGGCAGCGGGGTGATGCAAAACGCATGGAAGAGGCAGGATTTGCAGCATTTATCACCAAGCCCATTAAAAAGGCCATCCTCTTTGACTGCATCAGAATGATTCTGGGCCGGAAACTAAAGCCCTTACCTGATGCTGCCCGCCAGATCATCACCAGCTATAAGGTTGAGGAGACCAGAGAAGAACAAAGTATACCCATTAGCGGTCTCAACGTCCTCCTCGCAGAGGACAATAAAATGAACCAGAAAGTGGCCCAAAACATGTTGAAAAAAATGGGGTATCAGGTCACGACTGCCAATAACGGGGCCGAAGCAGTTGCCCTTTTCAATAAAAAAGAATTTCACCTTATTCTCATGGACGGGCAGATGCCGGTCATGGACGGGGTGGCCGCCACAAAAGCCATACGACAGATAGAAACAGACACCGGCAGCAAAAGTATTCCCATCGTTGCGGTCACGGCCAATGCCATGAAAGGGGACCGGGAACACTTCCTAAACGCAGGAATGAATGACTACCTGCCCAAACCCATTAAACGAAAAAAACTTGAGGAGGTGATCACCCGGGTTTTACAAAGATAATTTTCTTTTCCGGCCTCCCTCAGATGAGCAGGCCTGCCCGTTCCACATAAATGTGATGCCCAGGTTGTTACAAGATCTATTTGGGCCAGGGCCAAAGGACATCCATTATATCCCGCTTATCTTTTGAAACCAGACCACCATTTTTTCTTTCTGTATCACAAGGTCGGAGATGGCCTGGGGGATTTCATCCGCA
>PIVQ01001901.1 GCA_003354055.1 Desulfobacteraceae bacterium
ATGACTTAAGCGTACTTAAAGAGTTTGGCGAAAAAGCCACAGAGCTAATGCGCAATATTGCAGGCGCTAGCGATGTACGTTTGGAGCAAATGGAAGGATTGCCAACACTTTCGGTAACACCAATGCGTGACCACATGGCGTTATTAGGTTTAAGCGTAAACGATATTCAGCAAACACTTGCCGCCGCTGTTGGTGGCGTGCAAACTGGGCTAATTTACGAGGGTGATAAACGCTTTTCGTTATTAGTGCGCCTTGATAAACGTTGGTCGAACGATGTATCAGCACTTGCTCGTTTGCCAGTTGCTTTACCTAAAGATAGTAACCCAGAACTTGCGTTTGTACCGCTTGGCGAAGTCGCGACAATCAGCATCGAAAAAGGGCCTAACCAAATAAACCGCGAAAGCGGCAAGCGCAATGTAGTAGTAACAGCTAATGTGACAGGGCGCGATTTAGCCAGCTTTGTAAGTGATGCGCAAGCAAGCATGAACGCATCACTTAACTTACCAAGCGGCTATTGGCTTGAGTACGGCGGCACGTT
>PIVQ01000267.1 GCA_003354055.1 Desulfobacteraceae bacterium
CAGCACTTTAAAATTATTACCATGCACCACGTTCTGGAGCACCTTGAAGATCCATTGGGAGCATTGCAAAAAATTTACGATCTGCTGGAAAAAAATGGCTATCTGGTAGTTGAAGTACCTAATGCCGAAGATATTAGTCAGGATCCCGGCAATCGATACCATTTGGCACACCTGTATACATTTAATCCGAATACTCTGGCCTGGATGGGGAAAAAGGCGGGATTTGAACCCATTATAACCCGGGTAGCCCCCCATAACGGTAATATTATAATTTTATTCAAGAAAAAAGAAGTTACAGAATTACCCTTGGACATCCCTCCTGAAAATGACAATTGCTTTAACATAATTCAGACTCTGGGAGGGCGTACAGGCTTCAAACATTTTACTTCGATCATGCCCTATCGAAAAGGCTTGAAAAATGCTGTGTCCGCAATCAATGAACGGCTGAATGTCTTTAGGATGACCGATCCAAAAGACATCGTTGTTTCGGTTTTGAAAGTAGGGCCCGGTTCAACAACGGTTTCCGTTAACGATGCCACTTCAAAAAAGGCATAAGGCATGATTCGTTGAAAGATAAAACAATAAAATATCTAAATCGGATCTTATTGGTTATACTCTTTAGTGTACTGTGTTTTAACCTCCTGACGATGGCGTCCACATCTATCCTTGTCAAGGAAGTAAGGCCTGTTTTTGGGCCTGATAACCAGATAGAGCGCTGTATAAGCTGCCATACCCCTGAAATCCACCCACAGGTCCCGGGACACGACATTCTTTCAGAGGCCTGCACACCGTGTCACAATGGAATGGGCAGGGGCATCACCGTTCAGACCGCCCATTATTCGGATGATTTCCCAAAGGCAAAGAATCGTTCCGGCAGTTTATCATTTCTTATACAGAATCCGAAAATCGGTGCCCCATCTCCGGATGCCCTGTTTGCAGTGGATGACGTCTCAGCCGGATGCCTGCGGTGCCACCCGCCCCAAACGCTGGATAAGGAGGCCGCATCTGTTTCAGGGTGGTCTCTGTTTACGGAAAAAGGCTGCGGCAGATGCCATCTTGTCGATCTTATAAGTGCCGGGAGAATGGGGCCGGAGTTGACTCAAATCGGTGATATCAAATCAAAGCAGACAATTATGGAACAGGTAAAAACCCCACAGGAAACCGGCCCTTATACGCGGATGCCAAGGTATCATTTACCTGAGAAAGAGATCGAAAAAATAACTGTATTCCTTAAAGGGCAATCAAAACTGTATCTAAGGCCGTCTGAGTATAAGGTTGTACAACCTTTTACAGAGAATACGCTGGAACGGTTTTCGTGCAGAGGGTGTCATTCCTTTGAGAGAACCGGCCTCAGTACAGGGCCGGATCTGACAGATCTTAAGCAGATGCGGTCCTCCGACTGGATCCAGCGTTTCGTTCAAGAGCCTGCGGCGTTTCGTCCCGGGGCCAGAATGCCCGCTTTAAAGAAAACGGATTCTGTCGCACTAACCACAGAAGATATATTGGGCTTAAAACAGATCCCTCCAAAGGGTTCAACTATCCGGGAACGGTATGAGCTTTTATGTGCAAGATGCCATGGAGAAAAAGGAGACGGCATGGGCGGCATCGGGCTTAATCTGACTGCTTTTCCCAGGCTTTTTTCTTTAAACGCCGGATACTTCCGTCTTTCGGCCAGGGATAAACTGAAAACATCCGTGGAAAACGGGATTCCGGGAACGGCCATGCCGCCTTTTAAAAATGTGCTGTCAGAGGTTGAAATCGATGATAGCCTGGATGAAATAGAGAGCCGCTTTGTTCAAATTCCTCCCAATGATAAAGTTACAGATATACCTGTCCCAAAGAAAGCAAAACCTCTTAAAAAAAGCGCTATTATTTTATATGATTCACTTTGTGCAAGGTGTCACGGGGTAAAAGGTGACAGGGCCGTACAGACTGTTCACAACCGATATCCCCAACCCCGTAATTTAAGAAATACAGCATATATTTCCGCCGTCTCTGATAACCACCTCTTTCGTGTGATTTCCCGCGGTGTACCGGGTACACGAATGAAAGCCTATAAAGTCGCTGTTCCCGGAACGAACGTCAGAACCAAAGAAACACTAAAAAATGAAGATATCTGGTCACTGGTTGATCAGGTGAGGAAATTGAATACCGATGAATAATAAATTCGACAGAAGAGACTTTTTAAAGCATCTCACCTTGAGGCTGGTCGGAATAGCCCCACTGGCCGTCCTTTCCGCCATCGTCTGGCGGTATATGTCCATGCCCTTTAAAATACAGATTCAACGAAAAGTACCTTTGGGATTTGTAAAAGAGTTTCCCGGAAATATTCAAATAATTAGAAAGCATGGGATTGCCCTGGTTAATAAAGAAAATCAGTTTCAGGCTGTCAGCTTAACCTGTACGCATCTTGGTTGCACAGTGAGCCGATCAAGTGCAGGATTTATTTGTCCGTGCCATGGGAGCAGGTTTGATTCAAGCGGAAAAGTCTTAGCCGGGCCTGCTAATCGGCCCCTGGAAAAATTTGCCGTTCAGGTTACGGCTGACAAGCGCATCGTCGTGGACCTGGGACAACCTGAAGAGACACTAAAAGTATAAGAAAATATGATGGCCGTAAAACAAAAAAGAGGCTTTTTTGCCCATATCCACGCCCCCCGTATAACGCAGTATGCCCTCCGGTTCAGAACCACCTGGGGACTTGGGGTGCTGCTGTGTGTCTTGTTTTTCATCCTGGCGGGTACCGGTATTTTATTGGGTGCCGTTTATGAGCCGGCATTGAACTCAGCCTATGATTCTGTCTGGGAAATAGTCTTTGTATACCCCCACGGAAGTCTGATCCGTTCGGTGCATTATATGGCCGGCAACGCCTTTGTAATTGTTTCTGTAATACATTTTTTACGCGTCATTCTTGCCGTTGCATACACCGGAGAGCGATACCGTAATTATTTATACGGCCTTGTCCTGTTTGGAATGGGTTTCGGCGCTCTTGCCACAGGCTACTTTTTGCCCATGACGGAAATCGCATACTGGGCTTTGATTGTGGGGGTGTCGTTATTCGACCATATCCCATGGGGCGGACAATTCATGAAAGGTCTGGTTTTAGGCGGTAAAACCATAGGAGACACAACCATTGTCAGGCTGTATGTTCTGCATGTGGCAGTATTGCCGATTTCAATGCTGGCTTTTATCTCCTTGCATTTATGGCGAATCCGAAAGGACAAAGGGTTAATAAAACCCAAGGATCTTGAGCCCGATGCACTTAAATATGTTTTTTTTCAATCTGCTGTAAAAAGAGAGTGGACGATTTTTTTCATGGCCTGCCTGATACTGTTGCTGGCTGCCATGGCCTTTCCCATAGGAATGGATCTGCGTCCCGTACCGGCCCATCCGCCGAATCCGGTAAAAGCGGCCTGGTTTTTTATCGCATTACAGGAAACACTTAGCTATTCCGTTTTATGGGGAGGAATTGTTCCGGCAGTCCTGCTAATTCTGTTTTTCTTCACAGTGCCGAAACTGATAGTAAAAAAAGATAATAGCCCCGCACTCTGGAGACAAAAAATCTTTACCTGCCTGACCTTAATTATTCTTTTAGCATATGCCGGTTTCACCATAACAGGCCTTTATTGCAGAGGCACAAACTGGCGGTTTATCAGCCCGTATGAAACCATTCGAAATGTGGTAAAAATCTAAATACAAGAGAATCATGACGCTTGGAAAAAAACAAAAAAAACAGTGTGATGGTTTTCGCGGCCACAGCGACGAAGCTCTGGTTCAGGCCGCTGGCAAAGGGGATCTGGAGGCATTTACAGAGATTGTTAGCCGTCACCAGGACTGGGCCTGGCGGATCGCCCATCGCTTCATCGGGGATAAAAATGAAGCGGCAGACATTGTCCAGGATGCGTTTCTCAGGCTTTGGAATGCATCGGGCAGATACCGGCCCACTGCCAGGTTCAGGACGTATTTCTATAGGATCATCACCCGCATTTGCATGGACCGGGCCAAAAAGAAAAACCCCTTGTTTGTTGAAACCATTCCTGATTCTCCCGATCCTGATCCAGGTGCCGCAGATGCAATAATGCGACAGGAAACAGCTGCAGCAGTGCGTATCGCTCTCGATTTTCTGCCGCCCAAGCAACGCATGGCCATCGTGTTTCGGTACTATGAGGAACTCAGTTACAAGGACATTGCCTCGGCGCTTGAGACAACACCCAAGGCGGTGGAACGCCTTTTGGCCAGGGCGCGGGAGGGGCTACGTTCCAAGTTCGGAGATAAAAAAGATTTTTAATTTTCTGAAAGGGGGTTTTCAGGGTGCCGTTCGTTTAACAAATCAGGAGGCAAATGAAATGTTACGCTGTGTCAAATACCGAAAGCGTTTGGGCGCTTATATGGATGGAGAGCTCTCAGAACGGAAACGAACTTCAACGACGAGGCATCTGTCCGAATGTGACTTGTGTCGTGAAGAACTTGAGTCACTGAAAGAACTTAATCCGTTTCTAAACACCCTTTTAGTCCCTACCAGGCCGGCGGCACTGACAACCCGGATACTGGCCGAGGCTCAAAAGAGGAAAAAAACGAGCAGTATAATTCTGATCCGGATGCAGTGGAAGACGTTGGTGTTTGACGCCTGGTTCCCCCGGGCTGTGACCACTGCTGCGTTGGTTTTAGGTCTCCTCTCAGGGGAGTACATGGGCTCGATAAGTTATCGGTACGCCGGAACGGATCAGCTTGAGACCCTGACCGAAGAGAATATGGCCGTTGACAGGACTTGGTCCGAGTTGAATGCTTTGACTGTCTTATCCGGAGATTCTATCGAAGCCTTAACTTTTGCGATGTTAGAAGAAAACGAGGGAAATTATGTGGAATAGGTTGCAAAAACCATTGGTTGCATTGTCTATAGGGCTGAATGTGGCATTTATTGCCGTTTGGCTGTTTCATGCAGTACAAGGTCCGGAAACCAGGCAACAGATTTTAAAAACTGTTGCTGATCATGCAGTCCCCTCTTCTCTTCATAGGAGAATCGGCGTTACGATAGATCAATGGAAAAAAATTGAGCCTTACGTTCAACATTTTCACGAAAAAACAAAAGAGCAGCGTCATAGGAATCAGGCACTTCGGTGCCAGCTTCTGGATCTTTTGGCAAAGCCTATCGTGGATAAAACTATTCTGGAAGCAAAACAGAAAGAATTATGTGTCGGAAACTGCCGGATAAAAGGGCTGGCCATTGAACTGCTCCTCAATGAAAAAGATATTTTGACACCCGCACAGCATAAGGCCCTGATCGAAGAAATTAAGCAAAAATCCGATTCCCATAAAAAAAATCAGCCTGGAGGCGGTTTTATGGGAGTGCTCTGCAATGATCAATTAACGAAGGAGGATTCACCCAATTGAAAAAATATTTCACACTCAGTATGCAACTTTTAGCAATACTGTCTTTGCTGTCAGGTTGCAGCCTTTTCAAACCTCAAAACAGGACATCACCGGCAGGTGAATTACCACAGACCTATTCTGTGGAATCTTCGGAATCAGATCCTGCCCGGCGGTGGTGGGAGGAATTTGAGGACCCGGAGTTAAACCGGTTGGTCGATCAGGCTTTTACCGGCAACCTCTCGTTAAAAGAGGCCTGGGCGAGGTTGAACCAGGCAAATGCATTGGCTGTCCAGGCGGGTGCCGCACGTTACCCTGATTTAGCCGTCAGCGGAGGAACGGATTGGTACCGACAGAGAACAAAAAACGAAACAACAGAAACCAATTCGATCGGAGAGTATTCCCTGGGATTGATCAGTAGTTTTGAACTGGACCTGTGGGGACGGATTCGGTCCGGACAGGAAGCTGCTTTTTTAGAGGCAGCGGCCAGCCGCGAGGATGTGAATGCGGCTGCAATTACGCTGGTCTCTGAAGTTGCAGTCCGCTGGGCAAATATCATTTCCCAAAAAATGCAAAGGCAGCTGCTTGAGCAGCAGCTTGAAACCAACAGAACCTATCTTTGGTTAGTGGAACTAAGATTTCGCAAGTCAATGGTTTCGGCCTTAGACGTTTATCAGCAGAAACAAATTTTGGAGGCAGTTAAAGCTCAGTTACCGCTGGTGGAGGCTCAAGAGCAACTGCTTCGCCATGAACTGGCCCTGTTGATGGGGAAATTACCGGCCACCCCGCTTAAGATCAATCGTAATACCTTACCGGTTCCCCAAAAGGTTCCAGCCGCCGGTCTGCCGGCGGAGCTTTTGTCGAACCGGCCTGATATCCGGGCGGCATTTTCACGCCTGCAGGCTGCTGACCGGAAGATCTCAGTTGCGCAGGCAGATCGCTTGCCGGCCATCAGCTTGACGGCTGAAACCAGCTTTGGCCCGGCAGGAATAGATTTGATTTTTGATAACTGGTTCCTTGGCCTGGCAAGCAATTTGGCTGCTCCAATTTTAGACGGCAACCGCCGGGCGGCCGAGGTGGACCGGACCCGGGCCGTGGCGGATGAAAACCTGGCACTCTACCGTGAGTCAGTCTTAACAGCGGTTAAAGATGTCGAAGACGCCCTGGTCAGTGAGGCCAGGCAGCGTGATCACCTTGAGGCCCTGGAGTTGCAGATTGATGCAGCCCGCAATGCACTGGATCAAGCCAAAGAACGTTATCTTAAAGGACTCAATGATTATTTACCGGTACTGACCCAGTTGCTGGCCGTTCAGAAACTCGAACGGGATTTGATTCAGCAGCGCACGCTGCTGTTGGTTGATCGCATCAGCCTTTACAGGTCACTGGGCGGAACATGGCCGGATACCCTGGCCCTGGCAGCTGGGAAATAAAAAAATGAGCAAGCATGAGAACAAATCGAAAGGATAATAACACCATGAATTTTAAAAAAAGTGACATCCCGGATGAACCTGAAGTAAGACACAGTATATGGCGCCAGATTCGCATGACTCTGATATGTATGTTGGTTCTGGGTGGCGGTATTGCCGGCGCATCCTATATGACAAAGACCGCTCCGAAAGCGAGTAAACGCCCTCCCGTAAAAACAGTGCCGCTGGTGAAGGCTGTACCGGTTTATCCTGGCGGTCATACCGTTATGGTGCCTGCCATGGGCACCGTGTTGCCTGCCAGAAAAATGCTTCTCAAATCCCGGGTAACCGGTGAGGTCACGGCGATCCATCCTGAATTCATAACGGGCGGAACGTTGAAGGCGGGGGATAAAATCCTCAATGTCGACCCTAAAGATTACCAGCTGGCGGTTGTGCAAAAGCAAGGCGAGGTGGCTGATGCCGACTATGCCTTGAGACTGGAGCTGGGGTACCAGGTGGTTGCCAAAAGGGAATGGGAACTTTTAAACGGCAACAAACCAGCCCAACCGGCAGATACCGAACTTGCACTGCGCAAGCCTCATCTGGCCAAGGCCAGGGCCGACCTTAAGGCTGCTAACTCAGATCTTGAACAGGCACGGGTCAATCTTGCACGCACCAGAATTTACTCCCCGTTTAATGCCTTTGTCCGCACCAAAAATGTTGAATTAGGCTCCCAGGTAGCGCCGCAGGAACAGCTGGCAGAACTCGTGAGTACTGATGAATACTGGATTCAGGTGTCCCTTCCGGTGGATCTTCTAAAATGGATTTCAATTTCGGGTAATGCAGGAGAGCTAGGCTCAAAGGTCAGGATCTCCTACCAAAAAGGTTCTGAACGCATGGGCTCGGTAATTAAATTGCTTGGTGATCTGGAGACTGACGGACGCATGGCGCGGCTATTGGTCTCGGTTAAAGATCCGTTGGGACTTAAGGAGTTGAATCAGCCCCCCCTGCTGATTGGAGAGTATGTACGTGTTAAGATTGAGGGCGCTCAACTGGATAATGTGTACAGTCTGCCCCGCACGGCACTGAGAAACGGCCAAGAACTCTGGATCGCAGGTTCTGGAGGAAAACTGGAAATCCGCAATGTAAAGACACTATGGCGGGACGCAGACACGGTTCTGCTGGCCAAAGGCTTGAAACCCGGCGATCAGCTGATCATCTCAGATCTTGGAAATCCGGTTGAACAAATGCCGATTAAAATCGAAAACTCACCGCTGGCAGATGTGTCCGGCAACAACCGGAAGGGATCTAAAGGAAGCATAAGCAAATGAATACTGCCGATAAACAAGAACGAACCAATAAAGGCCCCATCGCCTGGATGGCCGGCCATTCCGTAGCGGCCAATCTGCTGATGGCCATTTTTCTAATCGGCGGCCTCATGATGGCCGGCCAGATGAAAAAAGAGTTACACCCCACTTCTGATCCGGATACGGTCAATATTACCGTACCATATCCCGGTGCCAGCCCGGAAGAGGTTGAGCAAAGCATTCTGCTGGCCATTGAGGAGGCCGTACAGGGGCTGGAAGCTGTTAAAGAAGCCACTGCATCCGCTCAGGAAGGGCTTGGCACCGTGAACGTGGAAGTATTAGAAGGGGAAGACATCCAGCGCCTGGCACAGGATATTAAAAATGAGGTGGACCGGATTACCTCTTTTCCGGAAGAAGCTGAAACCGCCCGGGTCGTGATCGCCGAAAAACGAAAAGGCGTTATTGCGGTAGCGCTTTACGGAGATCAAAACGAAAGGATTCTCCGTGAAACGGCCGAAGATATCCGCGACCGTCTGATTCAGGACCCGGATATCACCCAGGTGGAACTGGAAGGAGTGCGCGATTATGAAATCAGCATTGAAATTTCCCAGAACACTCTGAGGGCTTACCAGCTGACCCTTGACGAGGTTGCCGAACGAATCAGGCGGGCTTCGGTGGAAATGCCCGGCGGGGCCATAAAAACCAAGGGTGGCGACATCCTGGTGCGCATGAAGGAGCGCCGGGATTACGGACATGAATTTGGTAAAATACCCATCATTGCATCCAAGGACGGCACCCAAATCCTGCTGGAAGATATTGCCGTCATCACAGACGGCTTTGCGGAAACTGACAATTTTGCCACCTATAACGGCCACCCGGCAATAATGTTCCAGGTCTATCGTGTGGGCGACCAGACCCCTATTTCCGTTTCCAATGCCGTGCGGCAGCAGATGGAAAACATCCGACCAAACCTGCCGACCGGCCTCACACTCGTCGCTCAAAAAGA
>PIVQ01001013.1 GCA_003354055.1 Desulfobacteraceae bacterium
ATACTATTTGACTGGGCTCAAGGACTATTATCCTTGTGGTAACTGTCATAAGACGTTCAGAATATCAATGATACCATTTCAAATCTTGAGAAAGGATTGACAGATATTTAAAAACCAAAAAGAGAACACTTCTGGCTATAGGGCTTCTTATTGTATCGCCCAAAAATCCTGTGGACTATCACTGTTAAACCTGCTGTAAAAACTTCAGGATACCAAAAATATTCATTACCGAAATTTTGCTGAAAAATAGTTTTAGCAAATGCAAGAATCCTTGACTGTCAGGTTGACCAAAAAATGGCTACTGGCAGAGCCCACCCTCGGTCAATAGGCAATAGTATCTTTTAAGGACCGACGTCCCTTCTAAATTCATGACAAAAAAAGAATCCTGGCTTGCATTCAAAACTTCCGTAGTCAATAAACCTGCTACAAACACATATTGAGGGTCTCTTACTCAGCCGTGTGCTGATGGTTTGGCCTCATCATGATTTTATTAGTAATTTTTTATCATTCAACTTTAGATTTAAGGTTATAACAGATGAAGGATTGGTAACAGTACCAACGCACGAGGCTCGGTGCTAATATTCCAGCCCACGAAAAAAAGTCGATTTTCTAAGGGTTTCCCCTATAGACAGGTGGACTATAGATAATTAGGTTATACTAACAGTTTGTGATATTCCTTCATTGAAATTCAATTAGAAACTCTTATCTATAGCACTAAGACCATCGAACACTTTCTTCAAATTGTCGGTTTTTGAAATATATCACAAATAGTGTCGGTTTTAATATCGCCCTATTCACAGGGATTCTAAAACTAGTATCAACAGGAGGTGGGTATGAGCACCCATTGGAAGAATTTAGGCAATTTTAACTGCGAAGACGAAAAGCTGCGCATGATAGCGTTTAAGAGAGGGTGGCCCAAGTACAACACGTTCTACGGGGTCGATTGGCAGGGGAGGTATGTGGCATACGACCACAAAAAAGAGGACTGGGTAGACCAAGGCCTTGACATGGACCTCAGAATGGTCGCCTTCGACAAAAACAATGTGCTATATTGTGTCAAAACAGACGGGACCATTTGGTATCAAAATACCGACGGAGAAATGGTGGAGTTCATACAAGATCCGATTTGGGATATTCAGATGATTGCCTTCGATATGAACAATGACGGAGCCATGTGGTGCGTCAGGCATGATGATGGCTACGTGGCCCAATGGGATGACGACAATAATATATGGAAAGATGAACAGAAACTTGGCAACTGGTTCTTGATCTGGCTGTTTTTTGATCCAAAGGACACCTCGGATGACGAAGTCTATTGTGTCGGCCAAGCGAACAACCTGGGGAAATATGAGTTCGACAACAATATAAATAACACAATGCTCAACGTTACTCAGAACTGGGCTTTATTGTCGCTAACAAGCAGGCCAGACGGATACTTCTGCACCGGAAAAGAAGGCAACATTGGTTATTCCGAGGGCATATAATCTGATTATAATGATATTATTGGCTTAAGCGGGATTCTGCTACTAAGTGGATTGGGATTAATTCAAAAACAGTTGTACTTAAAATTTTTTTTCGATAACGAAAAGACAAATTTTTGGGTGAATATCATTATATTTGTTTATAGTTTGTCATTGCTTGTTTTTGAAATTACTAAATTGAATTAGAATTCATAACCCGTTGCCGAACCAGACCGGGACAACCAGCTCGGTTTTCCTAAAACGCTGTGCAGGATCTGGATGTTTTAGGCCGGCTGGTTGGCTCAACCGTTCACGGCGGCTGCGCCGCCGTGAATGCGGTGCTGACTACGTCCAGCCCCTTGTCCAGGCGCTTGGGCGCCTGAACAAGGAACTGGACCGGCGCCACGGGCTTTAAAAGCAAGCTGCGCTTACTTTTAAAGCCCGTGGCGCCGGTCAGCATCGCATTACTGGTGGGCCAATGACTCAAGAATAATTATCCATGTTGAAACTGCCATGGGGTGTTCAGATTATCAATGATACCAGATGAAATTTTGAGAAAATGTATAGGTGTTGACTACCATCTGTTTGGGCTTGATCTCCAGGATAAAATTATCTGATCAATTCCCCCCAGACTATCCCTTCCATGAGAAGGCAAGTCAAGACTTTGATTCATAAATTTTAATTTTTAAAGAGTATTCAACATTCTATCGCCTGTTTCTGATTCCAATTTTACGACACAAGCCAGCGGAAGTAA
>PIVQ01001014.1 GCA_003354055.1 Desulfobacteraceae bacterium
CCCGCCAAATCGAAAACGACATCGATATCACTGGGGATTTCTGGAAACTCCTCATCTGCAGCCACAAACAATAAAAGATCATCATCAAAAAAACCTGAGAAGGCATCGAACGACTCATTCGTGGCCAGGGCATAACCTTTATCAACGGCAAAGTTTATGGCCAGTGGTGTTTTCCCGCACCCTCCTTTGGGGCTGTAAATTGATATTTTCATCAAATTAGACACTGAATTATTTTAGGTAAATCTGAGTGTAGCAGAATAAAAATAATTTCGGTAATTTCGGTAATTTCGGTAAAATTGATAATATTGGTAATTTCAGTATTACCGAAATTACCAATATTATCAGGCTGGTTTAGGTTTAACCTTTCTGTTTTGTGCTATGTTTCTAGCGGCTTCTAGGGCTGTTTCACCTGTTCGCTGCATTCTACGTATTACGTTATCAGCATGAACTGGAGAGGTCGCTAGGCGGCGGTGGTAACGTATAAATGGCAATTCCGGCATGTCGGATTTTCCTCGATAGCGGTGCCACTCATGTCGAATATGTTTATGTATCTCATACAAGTCTTGGCGAACTCCTGAGAATGGGATTAGCTGATTTGTTTCGTGGATGATTTTTCTCAGTCCAGCGTCATTTTTGTGATGAACGTAACTATGAACGAGCTTCTTAACTGTGTTTTTATATTCGGTTGTTAGGTGGAATGTCCAAACGGCTTTTCCGTGTCTTTTTGTTGTCTCTCTGGTTAAACGGTACTGGCCAAACAGCTCTATTTTTTTTGCAGGTATAATGGCGCGCTTCTCTTCCTCAAAAAATGTTCCGGTACCACTGGTGCACATTAAAACCCAGCGAACCATATCCCCCTCTTCTGGATGCGCTAAAAATTTAGCCAAACTAATACCTTTAGCTTTTTGCCGGCTGCGTTTTGATTTCTGCATATCTACATCGTACATCGCATTAAATTTACGATATAAATTATTGTATTTTTCAATTTTAACGGTACCTGTAACTACACTGGTATATCCGTGATTAGCGGCCTCTTGAACCCGCTGCATAAATGAACTCCGATATCCTATCAGCATCAAAACCCTCAATAATTTGGAAAAAGGGGAAGAGTAAACTTCCCCTTAGAGTGGTACAGATAGGCTTTTAAAAAGCCTATCTAGAGTGGTTTAGATAGGTTTCCCTATCTAGATAGAAAAATACGATGACCTCTGTAGAGGACTGTATTTTCTGGTGGGTTTTATCCCTCTAACCTAATTATTGCAGTGCTAATATTTTGTCCTTATTGTCAAAATTTCCATCATACGTTTCTACTAAACATTACCGCCAAGTAACATCTTTCGAATAAATCATTGAAGTTTAAATGTTCACAGGCCCCACTTTCGTGGGGCTTTTGCTTACCTCGGTCTTTCGTACACCAACAGAACTCGTCAAAGTTTCTGATGACCATAACAGCTTCGCCTATATCACTGTTATGCTCCGAACTGAATCGGATCTACTAAACCAATCTCCCACGCATAGACTGAATGTACTGTTGCCAAACAGTACGGTCGTTAGCGCTTCCCAAGTTATTTCAATTTGTCGAATATTAACGCCAGCAGTGTCATTAAAACGAATTTATCTAGCTCTATGAGCCTCAACCAATTACACGAAAAAGAATTTTTAAATGCGCGTGTAACCAGAATTTCAGCGTCCCAAGATCCCGAACGAATCGCTTACCCTCGTTATAAATCATACACTTATAGTGCTTCCTAACTAATGTTAGGCACTGGCTTTAATAAACTTACCCCACAGCATCCCAGTCGGATGCCGTTACACGCTTTAGCTCTTCGCCGATCTGCCCAGGTTGCCCCAGACAGTACCGCTATCGCCAGATTTCTCCTTGATAGCTCAGGTGGATTTCTCCACCTGCTGACACCCACGTGTGAGGTTTACGTCATACCATTTCTAGCATCCCGTAACCCAGATTTACACTGGTTCAAATTAAACAGGGTTTACTGCGTCACCACAGCTCCCGTGTCCTTGTCGCCCGTTCTCAAGTTTGATGACTAACCAAGTCTGGCCAGTCATCGGATTGGGTCGAAAGAGGGGTGAACCTCTAGCGCCCGTCGTAGCGATACGAGCACAATTACGTGCATATCGCTTCGGCAGCTAATGAATTTTTGGCGAAATTCATCGTGAACAATCAGCATTGACGTGCTGATAAAAACTTCGCAG
>PIVQ01000268.1 GCA_003354055.1 Desulfobacteraceae bacterium
AATTTCATTGAGATTCAAAGGACCCGGTGCATATTTACCGCTCCGGGCAAAGCCCAGAAGCTGCTGCACAGAGCGAGAACCGGTCTCCACCAGCATGCGAATTTTTTCAGCCTTTTCAATATTGGGATGTCCCGGTTCCACTCGTTTTTGGATCAGGGTGGCATAGCCGGTGATGGCCATGAATAAATTGTTGAATTCATGGGCCACCCCACCTGCCAGGGTACCGATGGCCTCAAGCTTCTGCACGGTCAGCAGTCTGGACTCGATCTCTTTTCTTTCCCGGATCTGCCGATTGAGTTCTACGTTGGATTTATTCAGGGCGCGGGTCCGCTGCCCTACCATCTTTTCGAGGTTGGTTCTGTGATTTTCCAATTGATCCCAGGATGAGACAAACTGGTCTCTTATGTGTTGAAAAGCCTGTTTGAGTTGTCTGACATCCAGGGTTTCCCCGGGCTGTTTATCAAGGGGAACAACGGAGATACTGTCCCTGAAACTCCGCCCTTTCCGACTCAAATCCAGATCGGACAATTGCCGGATAAACGACTCCACCGGAATCATATGGTTGCGGATCACAAGATATATCATGATCAGTATGACGAGCAGCACCAATATTCCCGTGCCCAGCATCCCGCCCAAAAGGACCAGAAGGTGGCGGTTCATATTGCTTCGGGTATATCCTGCCCGAAATTGTCCCATGGGCTGACTCAGATATACAATGTCGTAAATCGCCTCGAAGATGAGTTCTCCGTCTGTAGCCCCGGACATCTCATTTCCGGGCAGAACCCTGGACAGAAGAATATTAAACTCACCTTGAGACTCATTTATGTCAAGGGATGCAGCCTTTCGATAGAGGGGCTGATCCGGATCAACAATCCGGGTCAGGTCAAATCGTTTCCGGCCGACTATGGATTCATCATCAGCAATCAGCACCTCACCTTCAGGATCGGTAATGGCAAAGAAGAGCAGGGCCGGGTCTGCTTTTTTGGCGTTGGATAAGGTCATCATCAAATACCGCCAGTTCTTGCCGTACATGAGATGCCCCAGTCTTTTTTTCATGGCATCGGCCTTGTAATAAATCCGTTCCAGCTCATTGGCCTGATACCGGTCTTTTTCAATAAAAATGACCAGAGTCGTCAACACGGACACGGTGATAGTAACGATGAGAAAAACAGATACCAGCAGTTTAGACTGTAGGGTGCGTGGAGAAAACATTTTTATTTTACAATGATCTTTTCAAGGAAAAAAAGGGCACCGGACTCAGGTACCATACCCTGGAGCCTAGGATGATCCTCCACCGGAAAAACAATGGAAAACGGGCCGCCCAATGAGGGATGAAGCGGATGGTCGTCACAGGCCACCAGAACAAACACCGGATAGTTCAGGATGTCGGGGGCCAATTGGATCTGCGGCCCCGAAAACGGCTTCAACACGATTGCATTCATCTTTTCCGGATCCGCCGGATCCAATTGATCCGGAGAAAGGAAATACGTCAGGGGAACCGCCTTAATCTGTGCCACTGTAGACTGGTCTTTAAATTCATTCCGGCATCCCTGGGCAATGGAAAACAGGGACGGAGTCAAAGGCCTTGCATGGGCCAGCAGATCGGCCCTCCTGTACCGGGTCTGACTGCTACCCGACACTACGGTTAATTCAGCCCGTTCTGCAGTTCCTGCCACGATGGCGTCAACATACCAGGTATAACAGGAGGTATGAATCCCGGCCGTTTCCGGAAATACGATTTTCAAAGGACCGCCTTTTAACCCCCGGATAGGCTTTTGGTTCATCTCCCAGACCAGGAGGCCGTCGGCCAGTTTTTCCTTGGGCAGGAATCCCACATATTGATCGGCACCGATGATAGTCAGGTCCTGATCTGAGCTTATATTGGCAATTTCCAGTAATTTTGGAATCCGTATACCGCGAAACTCTGTCACGCCGTCTTTCTTGAAATTTGGATCTATAGTTGTTAAGATCTCTTCGTAAGATTTTAAAGATGTCAGATCAACCCGAATAAACTCAGGCCAGACCGAGTTCGGGCCGACCAGTTTAATTGCCGGATCTGATAAGGCAGGTGTAATTGCAACAAGGCTGAAAAAAAGAATGCCCAACAATATGTTTTTACATCTTTGCCTTTTCACCGGTTCACCGCACCCTGCCTTCACAAATTTAAGTTTGATAGTACTTTTAAGATAAAACAAAATAATCTTTTTTTATATAAAATTCAAGAAAGACTTGATCCCAATGAAATTCAGAAAAATTACGGCAGAATTCAACACCGACAACATTGTTCTTGCAGAAGAAATGATATGCCACGTGTTCTTTTCCTTTGACCTAAAAGGGGTGGTCTGCGACATTCCCATACCTGAACCGGACGAGGGATTCGGCACCAGCACCCTGCCCGTGCCTGAACAGAATGCCATTATCGGTTATCTGCCGGATATGGATGCCTCTGATCTTATCATTGAACAGATAAAGGACAAGCTATCCGACCTTTCAGACCTCAATGTCCAGGTTGAGGTAAAGATTACGGTGGTGGATGAAAAGGACTGGGCAGATGCGTGGAAAGACTACTTTAACGTAACCCGTATTACCGATCGCATCGTTGTCAAACCCGAATGGAAATCCCATACCCCGTCTCCGGATGACATCGTGATTCATATTGATCCGGGCATGGCATTTGGTACCGGCACCCATCCCACCACAGCCATGTGCCTGGAACTGATCGAAGCGTATCTGATACCGGGACAAACGGTTCTGGATGTGGGGTGCGGTTCCGGCATTCTCATGATCGCTGCAGCAAAGCTGGGTGCTGCCAGCCTGACCGGAATTGATACCGACCCCATGGCCGTTGATATCACCCGGGACAACCTTGCAAAGAACAAAATTGACCCGGCTTATCTTAACCTCTCCGCCGTCACCCTTGACCGGCTCCCCGACACCCCTTATGACCTGGTGGTTGCCAATATCATTGCCCAGGTCATTGTGGATATTACAGGGGATATCAAACTGCGAATGGCAAATGATGGCCGTGCCATTCTCTCCGGTATCATAAAAGAACGCAAACCGGATGTTCTCAAGGCATTATCCGATCACAGCCTCACAATCATCAAAGAAAAAACCATGGGAGAGTGGGTGGCCCTTGTGATCGGCCATAAAAAATAACGGTTTCCTTATAACCTGTAACTTTTCAGGATAAAGAAACATGCCAGGTTTACTTACGATTGCCCTGACACCTTGATTCCCCGGGTCATTTGTGATTAAATTACTATTTTAATTTGGGAATCAATTGGTTTGCAAGGAGGCGTCATGGCCGGAAAGATAAAAAGGATTAGTCTGAAAGTCAAATTTTCTTCAGTGGTGCTGATATTCATCCTGATATCCTTTCTCATCGGGGCTGTCGGATTTTGGAATCTATCCGGTATGAAGGGACAGATCACCAAAATCGTCAACATTTCAGCAAAAAAAATCATTCTGGCCACCAGTATCAATAAAGATCTGCTTCTGATTTCCAGATCTGAAAAGAATATGCTCATCTCCGAAGATGAAGCTGTCATGGGAAACTACGCCGCTCTCATTGCCGAGGCTAAAAAGCGGATCCAGGATAAGAGCCGGGAACTTTCAGGCATTGCAGGACCGGAAGAAAAAAAGAAACTGGCCCAGTTTGACAAGGCCTTTTCCCAATTCATGTCTGTTAACGCCGCCATCTCCGAACTGACCCTGGCTAATACCAACTTTAAGGCATCCCAGATGGCAGCTGACGAGGCAGGGCCGCTGATCACAACTCTGGGCGACCATGTTCAAAAAGTTCTGGTCAACTATGAGCAGGAATTCCAGGAGGCCACCCAGCTGTTTGATTCCATGCTCCTGGCAGAGGTGGGTGAACTGATGAAGCGCTCCGCCAGACTGCTCTCCGCCATCCGGGAACTGGAAAACACAGAACAGGCCATTATCCTGTCCAGAGACACGGCCAATACCCAGGCGCTTATCCAACATATCGAACAGCTCAAGACCCCGATTTCAAACGAATTCAAATCTCTGGGATCCCAGATCAATAAAAAATCAAAGGCTGATTTCACGGCAGCCCATGATGCGTTCAACCAGTTTACCGATGTGAGCAAAAAAATTACCGATCTGGCACTGAAGAACTCAAACTCACAGGCCTTTGAGCTGTCCAGGACCGAAGGAAGGAAAGCCCTGGACCAGGCAGAGAAAATAATGGCAGAGCTGGTCAATACCAGCCAGAAGGGTCTGGCCGTCGACAGGGACCTGGCAGACCAGAATTTTAAACAGGCCAGTATTCTTCTCATTGTCATTGCCGTGGGCGGTATCCTTGTGGGCGCAATCCTGGCCTTTATGATCATCCGTCAGATCCTCTTTGTTCTGAACAAAAGCTTTACATTTGCCCAGAGCCTGTCCCAGGGGGATTTCACCTCCCGGTTGGATATTGACAGGGATGATGAACTGGGAGACCTTGCGAAGTACCTGGATCAGATTGCCCGTAACGTAGGCGACCTGATCAAGAGCCTGACCCAGGGGATCACCCATCTTACAGATGCCGCGACCACCCTTACGGACGTCTCGGATACCATGTCCGGGCGCGCCAGGGAAGCATCGGACAAATCCACCCATGTAGCCGGTGCTGCCGGCAATATGAACGATGCCATGGCCTCGGTGGCCATGGGCATGGAAGAGACCGCCCAGAACCTGAGCACCGTGGCTGCGGCTGCAGAGCAAATGACAGCCACGATTTCCGAAGTGGCACGAAACACGGCCACCTCCAGAGAAACCACGGATGAAGCCGTATCACAGACCCGGACCGCCACAGAAAAAGTCAACCATCTGGCAACGGCAGCCGATGCCATCGGCAAGGTCACCGAAGCCATTACCGAAATATCCGAACAGACCAACCTGCTTGCCCTGAACGCCACCATAGAGGCGGCCCGGGCAGGCGAAGCAGGCAAAGGCTTTGCAGTAGTGGCATCTGAGATCAAGGATCTGGCCACCCAGACGTCAAAAGCCACCGAAGAGATAAAAGAGGAAATCCGCCGCATTCAGGCAGAAACCGGCCAAACCGTCGAGATCATTACCCATGTGGCAGGGATCGTAGACAATGTCAATGAGTTGTCCTCCACCATTGCCGCTGCCATTGAAGAACAATCCGCCACCACCCAGGAGATTTCCGAGAACATCAATACAGCCTCAGAAGCAGGCCAGGATATCACCAATAGCATCGGAGAAACCTCCGACGTTGCAGCCGAGGTCGCCTCAGATGTATCAGGTATCAGTGAAATGTCCGACGATCTTCTTGAAAACTCTGAAAAGGTCAATAAGAATGCCAGGGAACTGGCCGAGATTGCCAACAGCCTTCAGGAAATGGCTGCCCGGTTTAAGATTTAAGGATCGGCTCCAAAATTACATGATCTTTTGTTTTCAAAATACCCAGTCTTTTAAGGGGTTTTGGAAACAAGCTTCTGCCCTTCAGGGTATTTAGATCAAGTTATTTTGTAACGATTCCTAACCCCTCCGCGTGGCCCCCTGGTAAGCCCACCGGGCCACGCCTACTTCATGCCGTGTTTGATAAGAATACGATCATAGGAACCATCTGCCTTTAAAGCCTTGAGCCCACGATCAAAATCGTCCCGAATTTTTCCGTAATCCGAAATTTTTTTAGAGATAACCATATAAATTTTATCGATTTCCAGGGGTGGGCTTAAAGGTTTAATATCATTTCGAAACTCAGCAAATTCATTGGCCAGAAAATAATTGATTGAATCCTTTGAATCCAAAATCAGATCAACCCGTCCTGCTGCCAGTTTTTTGATATTCTGTTCAGTTGATGAAACCGTTTGAATCTCAAAACATCCGTAAGCCCTGAATCTTTTTTCGTAAAATGAGCCGGCAAACAGTCCCAGGCGCGCCGGGCAAAGATCTTCAACCTTTTCATAAGACGAGGGGTGGTCTTTTCCAGCAAAAAACAGGATTGGATTTTCCCAATAAAATTCAGGATAAGCAAAAAACGGTGCACGTTCCGAGGTAAAAGAGGCTCCTAAAAGGGCATGATACTGACCAGCCTTAGTCAGCTTAATCGCCCTTTTCCATGGTAAAAATACAATCCTGGATTCATAGCCGGCCTCTGCCAGTGCCGCCTGACATATTTCAGCAAAAAAACCGCTGTTCTCAAGTCTCTCATCCGTATACGGCGCCCAGTTCGTGGCAGCAATCACCAACGGCTCTGCCTGGCCAAAAACCGGATAAAAAACAATCAACAAAATAATAAAACACCTTGTCAACATAGGACGCCTTTGTATTCGTTTACATTAATGCGAAAACCAGGATGGATTGACGTTCCATTGGAACATACCAATTTAACACATAGAGAATAGCACGTTGTCACAGGTTTACAAAGAAGTACCCATGCAAACCGACAGCGCAGGACAATCACATTTACATTTTCAGCCACCCTCATTTCTTGAGAAGAGGCATATCAACCGCCGGTCCGGGTGGGGCGTCCGGCCTGGCCGATCAATTTTCAAGCAGCTCTAAATTTGCTCCGAAAAAGCCGTGAAACTGCGGTACAGTGGTTCCTCAGACAACACAACTTTTTGACTCCGCTGCATTAAGAGCTGCTAAAAAATTGCAGCCTGATGGCCCGGCCACCCCACCCGAACCTACCCGGCATAAGAACCGCTTCAGCGTCAGACGACATGTGATGATCGGGCATAAATTAAAAACAGGGCTGAATATTGAATTCCTCACGGTTCCGATTGATATTCTTAACCATTGGGGATCAAATGGGAATTTTGACAAAGATAATTAATGTTGAGTACCAGTTTTTACTTTTCAAGGGCTTAAGATGGTCAAAACTATTAATAATAGTCTTAATTTTTGATTTTCAGCGTTTGGGGCAGCCCTAATAGACATAGTCCGCAGTGAAAAGAACTCAAAGATACCGATCCAAATCAAAACTATTTTCTGATAAAAGTTGAAGTCATAATGGAAGTAGTCTTGACTTCAGGCTGATAAACTACACGGTGTATTTATCTTTACCGTTGCAATTTTGATTAGGGTAAGGATATTCTCCACATCATGTTGATGATAAGCTATCGATCCATATCGTATATTATTTTATTAGGCATTTAGGAAAAAAAAGGAGAGTTCTTTGTTAACACAAGATGTCGAATCAAGAATTAATAATGGCTCTTTTGATGTCGTGGATGCCGGGCCTTTACATCATCCAATAAGCAGCTTTGAGTTAAAGGTGAATGATGATAACAAAATTGAACTAACAACTCATTCAGAAGAAAACTCTCAGTCTGAAGCTACTGTATATCTTGCCGGTACTGTGCGAATTAATAATGACAATGTATTAATGAAATCTATTGGAGGCACAACTGTTAGCCTAAATGGAGTGCGCACACATCAAGCCAGAACATTTACCGATGAAAAAACGGGTAAAAGACTAAGAGTTGAAAAATCCATGATACATGAAGTGAAATGTAATGTTAAAGACTCTAATGAGAATGACTTTTTAATCGAATATATCAAAAATATCGATGAAAATTTTTTATGGCCAGATTCAGTTGTCACTGAAGTCGTGAAAGAGAAAAATATTAGTTTTGGTAATGGTGAAGAACGATTTAATTTAAAAGAAAAAAATACATCAAAAATTTTGGGGAACGCACTTCGTTTAAAAATTGAGGATATGGATATTTACTTGGCAATAGTTGACAGCGAAGAAGGTCGGAATACGGCAGTTATCATATACCGAAATGTTGTCGCAGAAAATATTAGACGTAAAGTGCGAGATTGTCTTTCATTTTGTTTTGGTCGTGAAATTTTATATCTCGGATTTTCTGTATATAATTCAGACTTCAACAATGTGGAATTTTTAGCTAAATCTATTTATTCAGAAGTAACTATCGATAGTTATCCGACGTTGATACCAGCTCCATTGGGCCAGTATGAAAATGAATTAGGAGGAGAACAAACTAATCACCTTGTGAATGCCCTTTATGAAAATTATGAAAATTATGAAAATTATGACCTTCAACATGTACTTGGGGCATACTGCCATGCGCTATATGCGCCAATTCATATAGCAGCGGTTCATTTTGGTGCAGCAATAGAAGCTTTTCAAGCTTCATATATAAAGCACCATGGAAGAAAGTTCAATTCAGCACTAATGGAAAAGAAAGAATGGACAAAGTTTAGAACAAAAACAATGGAAATTGTTGGTACTCTAAATATCAATGACGATGAAAAACAAACTTTAACAAATAAAATCAGTAACCTTAATCAGTTGTCTCAAAGCTTAATGACTAAAAGATTTTTTAGTCAATCAGGCATTGGTATTGAGTTAAATGAATTAGAATTAAATGCTTGGCAAGAGAGAAATAATGCTGCACATGGAAACAAAATAAATGAAGGTGATTTTACTTCACTAATCAAGAATATTAGAATCTTGAAATGCATTTTTCATCGAATTATACTTAGTGCCGTCAAAGGTAGTGAGCATTATTTTGATTATTACACAATTGGATATCCAATTCGTTTCTTGAAAAGTCCCATACCGGAAGAAAAGGCATAGCATGACTCAAGTATTATTATCCAATTTAAAACTGTCATAGAAAGATTTATTTAAAGAGCAACTTAAGGTTTTGGTTTCCATAAAAATGGGATATTGATATAGCTGTTTATTATTTAATCATTAAATTTATGAGACGATGCTGAATAAAGAATTAATACAGGAACAAATCAAAGCTTCATATCAGACTTTAGATCGTGTGTATGATCAACGCCATTCAATAAAAAAATGGGCACTCACAGTTTGGGCAGCTTTAATAATTGGTATTTTGTCAGATAAAATTGAAATGAGTTTTTGTGAGGCACTTATAACAATTGTAACTGTGCTAATTGGATTTTGGGTATACGATGGAATGATTGCAAGCTATGGAGTCTCCATAACCCCCTGTGTCAGCATAGATGTCGCCTCAACTGAAAATTATTTTGGGGCATTAAGGCAACGAAAATGGGATATCCTATCCAGTTAAAAGAAGCTGTGTTACAAAAGGTTCTGCAAG
>PIVQ01001902.1 GCA_003354055.1 Desulfobacteraceae bacterium
GGCCTGTCTGGATTTTCGCACATCCGGTTAAAAAAAGAGTACATATCAGGGTGAATATCCATATTCTCATCAAATCGATGGCTCCCGTAATGGATTAAACAACTATGGTTCCTTTATTGCGGTCTTAAGGCGTTATTTTGGATATCGCCTAAACCTTCATGAACATTTCTCAGGATCATGTCAATTTTATTCAAGACAGGAGCAGGATACATGGATTAAGTATGATTGAATACAATTTTTACGTCAGACCCGGATATTTCACGAGTCGAATTTGCTTTAGATGCAAGTTGCAGGACGTGCCGCTGTAATCGTTTACCGCAAGCGGTCTGTAGCGAAGCAGATGAAGTAAATTCGGCTCGCCTGGAAGGTGGAAATTGAAATTTTCATGAAATATCCGGGTTAGGAGAAGACTATGCCTTATTTATACGCCATGGGTGCCGTACTCTGCTGGGCCAGCCTGCCCGCAGCCATCGGCTCCGGCCTCAAAGGACTTAGTGTCCAGGCGCTGATGGCCATAAGCTTTACCAGCGCAGCCCT
>PIVQ01001015.1 GCA_003354055.1 Desulfobacteraceae bacterium
CCGGCAGCCAGACTGATGATGATGATCAAAAGATCATTGCTGCCCAGAGCACTTTTGATACCCACCAGCATGACGGACAGGGCAATGGCCTGCATTACGGTTTGATTATAACGGTCGGGAATACCGTTTTTAAACAGCATCCCTACGATAGAGCCGGCAATGATGGCCAGGCAGTTTACTATGGTTCCCAGCATGATGAAAATCGCAGTACGTTAGAGTATAAGAAATAAATACGTCGGGAGAAAGGCCCTGTCAAAGTGCCTTTCTCCCGAAATTTTAGAAAAAGGTATCTTCTATATACGTGACCCCGTTTTCAAACAGACGAATACCGGTGACCACATCCTCACCCGGTGTTTTACCCTGGCGTTTGGCTGTTTCCTTGAGCCTTGTCCAGTCCGGATGATTGGTAAAATGATTATAGGCTTCCGGATGCGGCATAAGGCCGAATACCCGTCCTGTGGGATCGCAGATGCCTGCAATATCTTCCATGGCACCGTTGGGATTTGCCGGGAAAGCACCGTTGGCAGGAGCACCGTCGGCATCGGCATATTTAAAAACCACCTGGTTGTTGGCCACAAGGGTCTTAATCACTAAAGGATCTGCCATGACCTTACCTTCTCCGTGACGGATGGGATAATCCACGGTCTCAAGTCCCCGGGTAAAGACACAGGGGCTGTCATTATTGGCAGCAAGCCTCACCCATTGATCCCTGAAATTACCGCAGTCATTAAAAGTAATGGCCACGGATCTTTGGGTATAATCGGCGTCGAGCCCCGGCAGCAGTCCTAAGTTGACCAGGGCCTGGAATCCGTTGCAGATGCCGATCATAAGTTTGCCGGCAGCCACAAAGTCAAGCAGGTCCTTGCCGATATTATTTTTCAATTTCAACGCCTGTATAACACCGGCCCCATGGTCATCCCCCCAGGAAAATCCGCCGCCAAATGCCAGGATATGATAATCCGTTAGATTCTCTTCTCCTGAAATAAGGGTGTTGATGTGGACCCTGTGGGCCTGGGCGCCGGCCTTTTCAAAGGCCAGTGCTGTTTCATTATCACAATTTAACCCGAATCCGGTTAAAATAAGTGCCTTAACCTTGCTCATATCATCTCTCCAAAGGTCTGGTTAAACGCCGTATCAAGTGACCCTATGGAAAGGTCCACCAGAGTGTTGTCTTTGCCTCCCGTAACGGTCAGCCGGTCATGGGAATCTGTTACTGAGCCCACGCAGGCGACGGGCAGGCCTTTGCATAGTTTTTCAAAGATTTCTTTGTTTTCCGGGGCAATCGTCAGGATAAAACGTCCTGCAGATTCGCTGAACAGGGCCACAGCATCGGTCAATGCGCCATCTGCCAAGGTTTCTGCTTTTACAGGAAGTGTGGAAAGGTTGATATCCATGCCCAAACCGCCGGCCATAGCCATCAATGACAGATGAACGCCCATGCCCCCTCTGGCCACGGCATGGCAGGAGGCGATAAGTTCCTTATCAATGGCTTTTTCAATTGCCTTGTAAATGACTCTGCATCCTGAAAAGTCTACGTTTGGCACGTTAACCCCTGTCTTGCCGAACATCTCGTAGTATTCGGATGCTCCCAGTTCATTGGCTGTGGTTCCCATGACATAAACCAGATCTCCGCTGATCTTGGGCTCAAGGGTCACACATTTGGTAATATTATCCAGAACCGAAGTGGCTGAAATCTGAACCGTCTCCAGAGCAGACACCTTTGTTCTTTCCCCAAAGGGCCCTTCCAGATGACCATCCACATACATGGAGTCCTTACCGGACAGCAGCGGAATGCCGTAGGCCATACAGGTATCTTTCAGTGCCCTGCAGGCCCGGACCAGCTGGGCTGCCTTGAATTTCCCGTCCGGATTGGTCTTTTCATCATACCCGATATTGGGCCAGCAGAAGTTGTCCAGTCCGCCGATGTGATCAAAGGAACCGCCCACGGAAATAAGACGGCGGACCGCCTCGTCAATGGAGCAGGTCATCATGTGATAGGCATCGATTTTAGAATACCAGGGCAGCAGACTCTGGGAAAAGGCCAGGCCTTTTTCACTTGTCAGAACCGGCCGGGTCACAGATGCGTCAGAGGGAATATTATGGTTCACGCCCACAAGGGGTTTGACAACGGATCCGCCCTGGACCTCATGGTCGTACTGACGGATAATCCATTCCTTTGAGCAGACGTTGGGTCTTGCCAGTATCTGTTCCA
>PIVQ01000269.1 GCA_003354055.1 Desulfobacteraceae bacterium
TCTGTATTCTGAATCCAGAAATAACCTTTGCCGTCCCCACCCCAGCGCATCTTGTCAATAACGTTGACAACCGCCGCCTGACGACGGGCCACGTCCGTATACAGCTCATCCTCATCAATGGCTCCGAATACGGAAATAGCCTGGTGGACGACTTCCTTTACCCCGTCGCCGTATACTCTGCGTATGGTCTCTTTATCCTTAGAATCATCAAGGCGCTCCTTGGCAATGGTATAGGCTGAATTAACCAGATCCTGAATCTGGGCTTTTTTCTCTCCCATCATCCCATCACTGTATTCTTGAATGGCAAAGGCTCCACCGCTCTTCAAGGCAGAGACAGAGAAAAACAGCGC
Source organism: Desulfobacteraceae bacterium (assembly GCA_003354055.1). The sequence continues at coordinate 351 of PIVQ01000269.1, forward strand.
CGTTCCACCTACCAGAATTAATGCTGCAATAAGAAGAAAATTGACTTTTGCCCCGATGTTGAGTTTTGTCATACGGCCCCCTTTGGGAAAGAGATTCACGTACACTATTTTGTTGATAAACTCCTGATATTAATTGACGTTTACAGATGTTAGCATAACACTATTCTATTGTAAATTTTATTTATCGCCGGTGAATGAAATTAAGTGATAGCTGCGAATTTTTCTCACCTTATCCGGATTCACTTATCCCCGGAATTGATCCTCGTAAAGGGCAGAAGTTCTCTAGTTTGAAACCCAGTGCTCTGGTTTTCAAGGGCAGATTGAAATCGTTTAACAGCACCCTGTGCCGTCTTCTGGGAAATCAGCCCTTCTTTGGCAAATCCGTAAGCACAAAATTCCCCCTCTTTGCCTCCCTGGCCTTTCACCACGCAGATCAGTGCCGGATTCAGCCACAGCCAGCCGGCCCGGGTACTGGCCCAGAGCGGTTCATTTTCGTTTTTTTTCTCAATTTCCGGCTGTTCAAGAATATTGCCGGCCTTGCCCATTGCCGCCCGGATCATAGCATCAGGATAATTTTCTGAATTAAATCCGAAAAAAGTCCTGCCGAACACAGTCATCTGGTTAAACTGCTGTCCTGCCCGGACACCCATGCCGGCGGCAAAACCATGACTCAAAAGACCAGAGGAAAACCCGTCGAGGTTTCCTGACCGGGCAATGAGCTCCGTCAATTGGGGTAAATTCATAATCGCACCTTTTTAGGGTATAAAACATCCACTGCTTGCATCCTGGAATTAATGCCTTACATTTACTAAAATTTTAGGTATGATATCTAAAAATAAGAGAATCATCAATATCAGTCTCAATGGAGGGAAAATGAAAATTGCATTTCCGGTTTCGGAAAACAAGGGATTGAACAGCTTGATAAACGATCACTTTGGTGTGGCAAAACAATTCATGATTGTTGACACGGAAACCAAAATTGTTCAAACTATTCCCAATAAAAAAGCTGAGGGCGGGTCCAGCTGCAAAACAGGATTCCTGAGCAAAGACTTAGGTGTCAACGCCGTGGTTACCAAGTGCATCGGAGATGGATCCCAGCGCGGACTCCATGAAGCTGAGATCAAAGTATATGCCGCAGCAGCCGACACTATTGCAAAAAATCTCGATCTGTTTGAAAAAGGCGAACTCAAGCTCTTTCACATCTTTGATCTTTGCCAGGGCAAAAAGAATAAAAAGGAAGGGGGCTGTGGCCACCATCACTAACCCATTCTCAATACTGCTCAGCTGGCTGGGGAAATTGCTATATTGGTTCATGGGCTGGACATATGATCCCCTGCCCGACTATTGGGACAATAAAAGCGTGGTCATCGGTTTTCCCCATACCACTAATATGGATACGGTAAGGGCCCTGACATATATCAAACTGGCCCGGGTCAATGCCAGGCTTGCGGTTAAGTCCACCTGGTTCTTTTTTCCCATATCTCTATTATTAAAAGGCCTCGGGGGCCTGCCCGTAGACCGGGACAAGGCCCGCGGATTTGTGGACAGCGTGGTTCACGAGTTTAACAAACGGGATGAACTGACAGTGGCCCTGGTGCCCGAAGGCACCCGGAAACAGGTCGCCACAATTAAAACCGGATTCTGGTATATTGCTAAAGGCGCTGATGTGCCCATTATCTGCTGGTATCTTGACAATAACGCCAAACGGACCCGGTGGCTGGGCAAGATTCATCCGGGAGAGACCCTTGAAGAGGACCTTGCTAAAATTCGAAAAATTTATAAAAATGCCGGTTTTTCCATCCCCGGTGACCGGTGAGTTGGAACGGAGAAGTTTAGCATAGTTAAATTAAAATAATTCTTACTAAAACTCAGCCCCATAGTTTTTCATCTTTTGTTAGTCATAATTATGATTTCACAAAACATAATTATGCATTTCCAAGCAAAACCTAATATTTTTTGGATATAATTTAAAATTCTCGAAATCACCCTTCCGACATCCCACCTACCAACCATCGGCTAACCCCTTGAAAACCAATAAAAATGATTGACAGGGTCCAGGACTACCTTTAGACTTATAAGTTCGAATTTTTGACACCAGCCGTATGGCTGTGCTGTTGGACCGTTTCAGACAAAGGGTCTGAACAGCAAAATTGTTCAGTGAATCTGGACAATAGAACTGATTACAAGATATGAAGGAGTGTATATATGTGTCGTCTGTTTGCACTTACCAGCAAGGATCCGGTATCTCCTATGTTGGCCATCAAAGCCCTGGACGTGATGAAAGAAGGGCATGACGGGTCTGGCATGGGTCTCCTGCTGCAGGACCTTGGTGGGCCGTTTGAAGAGATGAAAGATGCCCCGATCCTCTCAGGCATTTTCACCGAAGAAGGCATCCGCCGATTAGACCTTTTTATGATGGACAGGGGCTTTCTCACCAAGTACAAAATCTCTTTGAAAATCCCTAAGAAACCCGTAGAAGGAATTCCCAGACGGAATCTCTACCTTATCCGGGCCTATGAGCTGCCTGAAAGCTGGGAAGGAATCGACCAGGAAGAGCTGGCAAGCAGACTCTTGGAGATCCGCTTGAAAATCCGCGAAATGGGAGAAGAGAAGAAAGATATGATGGTCTTTTCCTTCTGGCCGGATTCGATAATGATCAAAGAGATCGGTGATCCCATGCAACTGGCCGAATATCTGGGACTGGACAGAAAAGAACTCCATGCCCGTGTCATCATGGCCCAGGGACGTCAGAACACCAACTACGCCATCAACCTATACGCCTGCCATCCTTTCTTTCTCAAAGGGTATTGCACCATGACCAACGGTGAGAACACCGCATTTATTCCTATAAAGGATTTCCTATCATCCAGGGACATCCCAGGCTATTCAGGCTACCAGTCTGATTCGGAAGTATTTGCCCACATTCTCCACTATTCCCAGGAAGAACTGGGCTTAGGCATTGATGCGTACAAACATGTGATCACCCCGCTCCAGCGAGAAGACATGGAAACCCACCCGGACAAAGAGTTTCTCGGCCATTTAAAGAGAACCTGCCGTCCCCTGATCATCGACGGTCCCAACTGCGTCATCGGAACCCTTCCCGACCACTCCATGTTCATGGCCCAGGACAGAAAGAAACTGCGGCCCGGCGTGGTGGGCGGGAAACCGGGCATGTTTGCCTTTTCCTCGGAAATGTGCGGCCTGGATGCCGTGATTCCTGACCGGGACAAATCTAAAGATATTCAACCCATGCACCTTGATACAGTCATTGTAAGCCCTGAACGCCAGGAGGTAAAGATATGTCGTCAAACAGAAGCCTTGAACCTTCCGCTTTAAGCCTGAATGATCTGCCATGGCAGATCCGATACAGTAATGACCGGTGCACCCTTTGTGGGCAATGCACTGCGGTTTGCCCGGTAAAAGCGATTGAATTAAACGTATACCAGAAACGGATCATCAAAACATCCGTATTAAAGAATGCCGAGCATTCCAACACATATGACAATTTTTACGGCATCCGCCAGAAGACCCGGGTGGAAAACGCCTGTATCGGCTGTGCCATGTGTACCATGGCCTGTCCGAACGATGCCATCACACCGGTGAAAAACCCGGGGATGGACCGGATGAAATTTCACATAAACCAGAAGGGGGTTCCCAGACGCCGCGGCGGCAGAAGAAATGCCTCAGACTCCGTTCTGGACCAAATCAAATTCACCCGCATCTCCATGCTGACCGACCCGGCCCTGGATGCCGGCCGTCATGAATTTGAAATGCGGACGCTGCTGGGCCGTGTGCTTTCTCCCAGAGAAAACATGAAACGCCTTCGTGAAAAGGGATGGATTCCGCCGGTAAGGGAGATATATCCCATGGTCATCGGCGGTATGTCATTCGGCGCACTCTCCCCCACCATGTGGGAAGGTCTTCAGATGGGTGTGGCTTACCTGAATGAGGAAATGGGCATGCCCGTGCGCATGTGTACCGGTGAAGGTGGATGCCCTCCGCGACTTCTGCGCTCCCGGTTCCTAAAATATGTCATTCTCCAGATTGCATCCGGATACTTTGGCTGGGATGAGATCATCCACGCCATTCCCCATATGAAAGAAGATCCCTGTGCCATTGAGATCAAATACGGCCAGGGAGCCAAGCCAGGAGACGGCGGCCTTTTAATGTGGCATAAGGTAAACAAGCTGATTGCCGCCATCCGCGGGGTCCCACAGGGGGTTAGTCTACCTTCGCCCCCCACCCACCAGACTCAGTATTCCATTGAGGAATCCGTGGCCAAGATGATATTGTCCATGTCCATGGCCTGGGGATTCAGGGTACCGGTTTATCCTAAGATATCAGCCTCATCTACTTCTCTTGCGGTTCTCAACAACCTAACCCGGAACGACTATGCATCAGGTCTTGCCATTGACGGTGAAGACGGCGGTACCGGAGCGGCCTACGCCGTGTCCATGGACCATATGGGTCATCCGATAGCCAGCTGCATAAGGGACAATTACCTGAACCTGACCAAAATCGGTAAGCAAAACGAAATACCGATCTTTGCCGGCGGCGGTATCGGTAAAAACGGAAACATTGCAGCCAATGCAGCCGCACTGATCATGCTGGGCGCCTCAGGTGTCCAGGTCGGTAAATATGTGATGCAGGCAGCAGCCGGATGTATTGGAACCGAAGAAGACCGGTGCAATGTCTGCAACGTGGGCATCTGCCCCAAGGGTATAACCTCCCAGGATCCGAGACTGTACAAACGGCTGGATCCAGAAGATGTGGCCCAGCGAATTGTGGATCTATTTGTATCTTTTGATACGGAACTCAAAAAGATTGTGGCGCCATTAGGCCGGTCCACATCCCTGCCAATCGGTATGTCCGATGCTCTGGGGATTAACGACAAAGCCATTGCTGATCGCCTCAGTATTAAGTATGTGGTTTAAAAGGAGGCTGCCATGAAAAAAAGCGACTATATCTTTGTAGCAGGAAAAAGAGACGAAAAACGGATCTCGTCACGGGTCCTTGAAGAAATCATCCACCAGCACATCAAGCGGGGCAACCGGAAGCTGGAAGTCCAGGCTTTTGGCCAGCACGGCATCGGCGGCCGGCTCTGGGATGCAGGCACGGAGGAAATGCGCATCCGCATCATCGGCTCCACAGGCCAGCGGACCGGTTCCCTGGGAAATGCCAATACCAAAATTGAAATCATGGGCCCAACCTCGGACGATATCGGCTGGCTCAATGCCGGCTCTGAAATAATTGTCCACGGAAACGCTTCCAACGGTGCCATGAACGGTGCTGCCCAGGGCAAGGTCTTTGTGGGCGGCAGTATCGGTGCCAGGGGCATGACCATGACCAAACGGAACCCGAGATTTGAACCGCCCGAGCTATGGGTACTTGGATCTGCCGGAGACTACTTCGGAGAGTTCATGGCCGGCGGCATTGCTGTTATCTGCGGCCACGGCTGTGAGGACCGGGAGAAAACACTTGGCCACAGGCCCCTGGTGGGCATGGTCGGCGGCAAGGTTTTCGTCCGGGGCAATGCAAAAGGCTTTTCAGAGAAAGATGCCAAAGAGGTCACCCTTGAGACCGAGGACTGGAACTGGCTGGTAAATAATATTAAAAATTTCCTGAAAAAAATCCAGAAACCGGACCTGTTTGAACATCTGTCCAACCGTGCGGACTGGCGTCTGCTGACCACTAAGACCCCCCAGGAAAAAGCGGATGGGCCGGACCGGCCCACCATGTCCTGGTTCAGGGATCAGGTCTGGGACGCGGAGCTTGGACGGGGCGGACTGATCGGAGATCTCCAGGAAACCGAAAAGGGAACCGTTCCCCTGATAGCCAAAGGGGAAAACCGGCGCTACGTACCGGTATGGGAACAGGGACGGTATATGTCACCCTGCCAGGCGGCATGCCCCACAGGCATTCCGGTCCAGGACCGCTGGGCCATGGTACGCGCGGACAATATTGACGAGGCCATCTCCATGGGTCTTTCGTACACTCCGTTTCCGGCAACGGTTTGCGGTTATCTGTGTCCCAGCCCCTGTATGGCATCCTGCACACGAAATCTCGCTTACATGAGTCCCATCGACGTACGGTTGCTGGGACGCGCCGGCCAGGATATCAAACCGCCTAAACCCGGCAAAAAGAGCAAGAAAAAAGTGGCGGTTATTGGTGCCGGCCCCGGCGGTATTTCCGCAGCCTGGCATCTGACTCTCAAAGGCCATACCCCTACGGTGTTTGATACGGGCAAGACCATCGGCGGAAAAATTGTATCTGTGATTCCCGAATCAAGGGTGCCTGCTGACACATTGAACGCAGAAATTGACCGGGTAAACGACTTTATCAAAGATATTCGCCTGGAACAGGATATTGATGCCGGCAAGTTTTATAAAATCAAAAATGACTATGACTTTACCGTCGTGGCAGCCGGTGCTAAAAAACCCCGCACCCTTCCGATAAAAGGGATTGAGCGGGCGGTTTATGCAAATGATTTCCTGGAAGAGGCCAAGGCTGACAAGGTTAAACCCGGGAAAAAGATCGTCATCATCGGTGCCGGTAATGTCGGCTGTGACGTGGCCACCGAGGCCCACCGCCTGGGCGCAACAGAGATCACCATGATCGATGTCCAGAAACCGGCTGCATTTGGCCAGGAAAAAGAAGATGCCGAAGAGTGCGGCGCCAAATTCCGCTGGCCGTTGTTTACAAAAGAAATAACAGCCAAAGGGGTGCTGCTTCAGGACGGAGAACTCCTGGCAGCGGATACGGTAGTGGTCTCCATTGGTGATGTGCCCGACCTTTCCTTTCTCGGAGAAGAGCTGGCATTGGATGGCGGATTTATTCGTGTCGATCAAAACGGCCGGACCTCTGATTCCAGAGTCTTTGCCATTGGCGATGCCGTGGGCATCGGCCTGATCACAGATGCCATTGGTGCCGGTAAACAGGCCGCCTTCTCCATTGACCGGATCATCAGCGGGAAAACCCCGGATCAGAGTAATCTTGCGCCCATGATCGATAAAAATAGGGTGACCCTGGCGTATTACGATCCGCGAAAAGATGCCAATGAGCTTACCACCTGCGGCGAAGACTGCGCCTCCTGCGGAAACTGCAGGGATTGCGGTATCTGCGTGGCCATCTGCCCTGAAGTTGCTATCAGCCGGGTAGAAGATAAGGACAATTTTGAGTATATGGTGGATGCAGACAAATGCATTGGATGCGGATTCTGTAAAGGGGCCTGCCCCTGCGGGATCTGGGATCTTGTGCCCAATACACCGCTTTAGGTTCTTTAATAATTAAAGTATCCTGTTAAGAAAACGGCCCTGCGATCACAAAATCTCAGGGCCGTTTTTATATAAAAGCCTTAACCGGGAAGGATCAATTGCTGGGGAAGGTAAATACAGCACCCTCACGCACCCCTGCAGAGGGCCAGCGCTGGGTGATGGTTTTACGCCGGGTAAAGAAATGGATTGAATCCTTACCATACATACCATGGGCGCCAAAGCTTGACCGCTTCCACCCACCAAAACTGTGATAGGCCACTGGTACCGGAAGGGGAACATTGATACCGACCATTCCAACTTTAATGTGGGTACCAAAATAACGTGCGGCCTCGCCGTCCCGGGTAAATAGACAGGTACCATTACCATATTCGTGGGCATTAATCAGATCCATGGCTTCCTGCTGGCTTTCCACACGAACCACCACCAAAACAGGCCCAAAGATTTCATCCTGATAAATTTTCATATCCGGCGTGACATTGTCAAACAGGCAACCACCAAGGAAATATCCGTTTTCATATCCTTCAATGGAAAGATTACGGCCGTCAACCACCAGATCAGCACCCTCTTCTATACCAAGGTCCACATACCCTTTTACCTTGGCAAAATGCTCTTTTGTCACCAGGGGCCCCATGTCATTGGCCGCATCATCCCCGGGTCCAATTTTCATTTTGCCCAGTTCAACCTTAATCTTTTCGACAAAGGCATCCCCTGCCTCATCTCCGATGGTTACGGCTACAGGCACTGCCATACAACGTTCGCCACAGGAACCGAAAGCGGCCCCCATCATTGCAGAAACTGCATTGTCCATATCAGCATCCGGCATGATGATGGCATGGTTTTTCGCGCCGCCAAGGGCCTGAACTCTCTTGCCGCTGGCACAGCCTGTGGTATAAATGTATTCAGCAATGGGGGTGGACCCTACAAAACTCACCGCCTGAATTCTATGATCGGTCAACAGGGTGTCAACTGCTTCTTTGTCGCCATTGACAATATTAACAACCCCATCGGGAAGCCCGGCCTCTTTGAGGAGTTCAATGACACGATAAACGGCACTGGGGTTCCTCTCCGAAGGTTTGAGGACATAGGTATTGCCGCAGGCAATGGCAGGAATCATCATCCAAAACGGCACCATAACAGGAAAATTAAAGGGGGTTATTCCGGCACAGACACCAAGGGCTTGCCGCTCGGACCAACTATCGATACCCGTTGCCACATCCTTGCTATGCTCTCCCTTGAGTAGTTCCGGCGCACCACACATGAATTCCACAACCTCAACGGCCCGTAAAAACTCCCCATGGGAATCATTCAATACCTTGCCATGCTCCTGGGTCAGCAGGAGGTCTATCTCCTCTGCATGTTCGTCCAGAAGCACTTTGTAACGAAACAATATTTGTGCCCGTTTTGACGGAGTTGTATCTCTCCATTTTGGAAAAGCTGCCTCGGCTGCG
>PIVQ01001016.1 GCA_003354055.1 Desulfobacteraceae bacterium
CCCTGCCTGACGGGCCTTCAAAAGGGCACAGGATTACCAAACAGGACATGGCTGTGATGCTCCAGGAGTATTATAAACTAAGGGGATGGGACACCAAAGGCGTTCCCACGTCCGACACCCTGAACAGATTAAAGATTGAACCGCAAATTTAATAGTTAAAAATATTATTTATCCGCGACCTGTTTTGCCCGGGGCGTGCCGTTAACCAGGAAATAATTACGACCAGGATTGAATTTAAGGAGTGGTAAGAATGAAAAAACAATACGACTATATCATTATCGGCGGCGGATCTGCCGGATGTGTTCTTGCAAACCGGCTGAGTAAAGATCCTTCGAATGAGGTATTGGTACTTGAAGCCGGGCGCCCCGACTATATCTGGGATGTATTTATCCACATGCCAGCAGGTCTCACCTTCCCCTTAGGAAATAAGTATTACGACTGGTGTTATGAAACCGAGCCCGAACCCCATATGAAAAACCGAAAAGTCTTCCATGGCCGGGGTAAGGTACTTGGAGGATCCTCTTCCATCAACGGCATGATTTATATCCGCGGCAATGCCATGGATTATGAGAAATGGGGCCAGGATTCGGGCATGGAAAACTGGGATTATGCCCACAATCTGCCCTATTTCATTAAAGCTGAAAACAGACTTAAAGGACCGGATGACTACCATGGTACCGATGGCCCCCTCACCCTTGAAACCGGCCCCTGCAAGAACCCGCTGTTCAATGCCTTTTTAAACTCTGCCAAAGAGGCAGGCTATCCTTTGACAGATGATGTCAACGGATACCGCCAGGAAGGATTCGGAGCCTTTGACCGGAATATAAGCCGCGGACGCAGGCTCAGTGCTGCCCGCGCATATCTGCATCCGGTAATGAAAAAACGGCCCAACCTTGACGTAATCTGCCGGGCCTTTACCACCAAAATTCTCTTTGAAGGGAAAAAGGCGGTGGGTGTTGAATTTGTCAAAGGTAAGAGCAAAACCCCCCAGACGGTTCGTTGTTCAGAGGTCATCAGTTGCGGCGGCGCCATCAACTCTCCCCACACCCTCCTGCTCTCCGGTATTGGTAATGCAGAAGAACTTTCAGCCCTGAACATCCCCGTAGTACATGACCTGCCTGGCGTTGGCGAAAACATGCAGGATCACCTGGAAGTCTATGTCCAGTACAAGAGCAAGAAACCCGTATCCATGAACCCGTCCCTTAAATGGTGGAAAAAGCCATTTATCGGATACCAGTGGCTCTTCCACAGATCAGGCGCTGCCTCCACCAACCATTTTGAAGCCGGCGGATTTATCCGGAGTAACCATGATGTGGACTACCCCAATATTCAGTTCCACTTCCTGCCCCTGGCCATTCGCTACGACGGCAGTCAGCCCAGTGCGGAACACGGTTACCAGGTCCATGTAGGCCCCATGTATTCCAATGCCATCGGTTCCATCAAGCTCAAATCAACAGACCCCTGGGAACATCCGGCCCTTAAGTTCAACTACCTGTCCACGGACCAGGACAGAAAAGAATGGGTGGAAACCATCCGTTGCGCCAGAAAAGTCATGAACCAATCGGCGTTTGATGAGTTCAACGGAGGAGAGATTTCTCCGGGTGCTCATATCCAGACCGATGATGATATTCTGGAATGGGTGGCCAAGGATGCGGAAACCGCTCTCCATCCCTCATGTACCTGTAAAATGGGAACAGATGATATGGCGGTTGTGGATCCAAACACCATGAGAGTACACGGTGTTGAGGGACTTCGGGTGGTGGATGCCTCGGTCATGCCCTATGTGACCAACGGTAATATCTATGCCCCCGTTATGATGCTGGCGGAAAAAGCAGCCGACATGATTCTGGGTAACACCCTTGAACCCCCTTCGAAAGCAAAGTTCTACCGCCACAAAAAAGACTAAATCCAGACATTAAAATTTGTGGATTACAAAAAATACGGCTGGTGTTCGCATCAGCCGGATTTTCTATATTAAGGCCCTTGAATTTAGATTTCCAAACTCAAGGGCCTTATTTGCCTCTATAATTCTTCTTAGCCCCTAATCATGCAATTGGGATCAATTTGAAAGACCTCCATCATGATGGAATGATCTATCATGCTTACGCCCTGGGCCAGCGCATCCACCATATCCCTGTCTTCCCATCCAAGATCTTTCAAGACCTTAATATCGTCTTTAGTGACAGACCCGGGAACCTTTACAGATTTAAT
>PIVQ01001017.1 GCA_003354055.1 Desulfobacteraceae bacterium
CTTGCAGAACCTTTTGTAACACAGCTTCTTTTAACTGGATAGGATATCCCATTTTCGTTGCCTTAATGCCCCAAAATAATTTTCAGTTGAGGCGACATCTATGCTGACACAGGGGGTTAGTTTACCGCTATACCCCTTGAGGAGAAAAGATTGCATCTTGTAATGTTTGATATTGACGGTACATTAATCAATTCATCCGACTTTGAGGATAATTGTTACCTAAATGCCGTCCAAAAAGTAATGCCCCATCCAATTGATACTGACTGGTCGAATTACATTAATACTACAGATTCAGGGATCCTGGATGAAATAATAGAAAAAAACGGCCTTGATGCAGATCGCCAAAGCATTCACAAAGATGTGAAACTCTTATTTATTAACAATATCAAATCACATCTGCAAAATACTAAAGTGAAAGAAATTGAAGGGGCTTCATCCTTTATTAAATTGCTGCGTCAAAGAAATGATGTCGCCTTGGCTATAGCGACCGGTGGTTGGGAAGAAACAGCTAAGATGAAGTTAGAATCAGCTGGGATTGACTATTCCGAAATTGCCTTTGCCTCATGTGCTGATCATTTCAGCCGTATTGGCATTATGAAAATTGCCGAAGCAAGATGTTCTGATTGTGCTTTCACATCAAAGACCTATTTCGGTGATGCCATTTGGGATAAAAAAGCATCTCAGGATTTAAACTTCAACTTCATTTTAGTAGGTAACAGGGTCAACCATCCTAAGCAAATATTGGATTTCAATCATAGTGATAAAATTTTGGAATTGATCGGCTTATAACCCATGTATGAACTCCGACCACAAAAGACGGCGGTTGTTAATATTACGCAGGTTATTGATGACGTAGCTGTCACAAACCACAGTTACTTTTGTGGAAGATATCCAAACGTTCATCAATTCAAAAGTTTTTTTTTCATCTGTGCTTCCTTCCCTCTCGATCAATTATTTTTCCTTTTGTTACAAAAGATAACACAAGCCCTACAGACCAAATCTTCTTTTTCGTGGTATTTTAACTTCGGTTTACTGATAAATACGGAGGCGCAAAATTTGCTTTTTCTTAAGATCCGGAATTGAAAGACAAAATAAATGACAGCACTCAAATTCATCATTTTAGCCATTTTAATCATTATCCTTACCGGATTCATTCTCCTGTTTACCAACTGGGGGAATAATATGATTGTCAGCCTTCTGCCGCGGCCGCAAACACCAAAGGAACGCCCTTATATCATCAGAGAGGTCTCTTTTCCCGGTGCGGTGGATGCAGACAATGAGGTCACACTGGCAGGAGAGTTGACCATGCCGTATCAGGGAGCCCCCTTCCCGGCAGTCATTCTGATCGCAGGAAGCGGACCCTATGACCGGGATGAAAATATCTCGAGACATAAATTTTTGCTCGTATTTTCCGACTATTTAACCAAAAACGGTTATGCGGTTCTCAGGTATGACAAACGGGGTATCGGCCAGAGTACCGGTGATTTCCAAAGATCAACCATAAAAGATTTTTCTGCGGATGCAGCCGCGGCCAAACGCTGGCTTGCGAAAGATAAACATATCGATGCCACTCGCATTGGTTATGCAGGCCACTCCAGCGGCGGATATATTGCTCCCCTGGCAGCCCGTGAAGAAGGTGCGGCCTTTCTCGTACTTCTTGCAGGGCCTGCCGAAGACCTTGGCGCCACATTGCTTCGCCAGAACCTGGATATTGCAAAGGCCCGGGGAAAAGATGATGCCTGGATAAGCCTTAACCAAAAATGGATTGCCGAATTCATAGATATTTTCAGATCAGTCCAGGACCCGGATGAGGGATATAGACTTGTTAATGCTGCTTTTGCCAGATATGAAAAAGGCCTGGAACTGCCGGCAAAAGAGTTGAATGACTTTCTGGCTGCAGTGCCTCCGGCCTGGTGGATGTGGGTATTAAACTATGATCCCCTCCCAGTGATTAAGGCTTATGACGGTCCTGTTTTTGCCGCATTCGGCAGCAGGGATCTTCAGGTGTCTGCCAGTCATAACGCACTGCTCATGAAGAAGCTTCTCGCCCATAAAAAATCAAGGATAAATGTTTTTCAAGATCTGAATCATTTGTTTCAGCCCTCAAAAAACGGTTTACCGGAAGATTACGTCTGGATTGATACCACTTTTGATGAAACCGCAATGGAAACCATCACAAACTGGATAAATTTAGTTATCGGAGATCCACAA
>PIVQ01001018.1 GCA_003354055.1 Desulfobacteraceae bacterium
ATTATGAATTCAGAATTAGGTATAAGATAAACAGCCCCCCAATAATAAAATTCCCGCCTCCAAATACGATCGAAAACGGTAAAGGCATGTTGTGCTTCCTATGGCAGTAAACAGCACTTATTCCAATTAAAATTTTTGCAGCAGCAAAAAAAGGTACAAACATCAAATAACCCGTAGGCTGGGAATAAAAAATCATTGTATACATAGCACAAAATACCAAAGCCATGATGCCAATATATTGCGATTCCCACCTGTTTCCAATCGGGTAGTTCATATTGTTGGCCTGTTTCTCAGGGGAAAATAGAAAATTGATTCCACCGAACAGATTCCAGATCGCAGCAATTAAAAATACGTAACTCATTAAAATTCCTTTCGTAAATAAAATTTCATACAAAACAATGCCTTTTAAACATTGAAACTTTAAGCTAAACAGTTTCACACCGCTAAAGAAAGCTTTCATAATCTCATTAAAGTTTTTGGTACAGATCCTTTACCAACAGCCCTTCAACACCAATCGGTATAGGCGAGGAAAAATAATTTTCATACCCCTTGAAGGTTTCAATCGTGCCTTTCGCTATAGACAGTTTCAGCACTTTTGAAAAATTTCGTTCAAGGACGATAAAGACTTCCTGTTTTTGGGGATCAAAAACCATTGAACAACTCGTGGGATATAGTGGATCTTTGTTTGTGCACATTTCCAGAAGCTGGAAGGCTTTTTCAATATTGAAGTCAGAAGCATGTTTTTGAAGATACTCGTGGCATATGATGTACCTTTCATCGCCTTTCCCCTGGGCCTCTTTATAATTTTTTCCAACCATTGAACGATTTGGAAAATTTGTCATTACCATGAAGTTATTTTCTTTCTCAATGATTGCTGTTTCAGACGCGCCTGCTTCAGTTACAAAGGCCTTACCAGTAGTGTCTGCAAAAAAGTTGTGGACGGAAACCCCGGGCATATCGATAAGTGGAAGAGTCCGAGCGAGCCCTTCGATTTCTCGTGCTGATTTGCAACCAGTGATTGCTTCATAAAGCTCAAATACAAACATGTTCTTTTCGTTTCTTTTATTATGATATTCGCTCATGGGATGCAGTTCCTGGCAGGAGGAGAACAGGCCTTTATTATTCATGCCAGCAGTGTTTACAAAAAACTTCATCTCACCCATTGTTCGCTCAAATGCAAGATGAAACGTCCTGATGTCTCCGTTAGCAAAGATCAGGAACTTCATTGGCAGGTTTGCAAAATCAAAATTCATACCATAATAAACCTGATTTGAATAAGCGGCAAAACTTGTACATGCGCATACGTCGCTTAGGGGTAAAAAGATAGCTAAAATTACTATTAAAAATACAAATTTAAATTTCATTTTTCTCTCCTGATCTGAATAATTATTGTTACAATCTATTTTACCTAAGGGATCGCGCAAGAATTAGTTCATATTCTGTTTGCAAAATACCCAATGTTTTAAGGGTTTTTGTAAACAGACTAGATGAAGTTGTTTTTGCGCGATCCCTAATGTTTAGAACCATTATTTTCAATTTTTACCCATATTTTATGGTTAATGAGTCCAAAATTTTTCAAGACCATAGAAATATGGCGTCCCAACTTGCTTTTTTCCATCGGTGGTCCGGAAAAATGTTCAATATGGATACTGAAATCTGTTGCAATTGTATCTCCGGAAAACAGTTTGATTCTATCCTTTTTCTGTTCCGTGTTTATCTCTTTGAAAATATCAGTTAACTGGGCCATTAATGTGATATTGCCCAAAACAGTGGACCGAAGTTCTATAATTTCAAGCCATTCCATTCTGCGCTCCTGATTCTGTGCTAAGGATCGGCTCCAAAATTACTTGATCTTTTGTTTTCAAAATACCCAGTCTTTTAAGGGGTTTTGGAAACAATTTAGAGCAAGTTATTTTGTAACGATTCCTAAACAAATTTTTTAAATTGTATATATTTTCCATTGTTATTTCTCCTGCTGTTTTTATTGGCAGATGCCATTGTTATAGCCAAATCTGTGCCAAAGAGAATTTCGTTTAATTACAAGTAATTATGATTGACCAAAGCGTTTTTCGCCAAATACGGCGAAAAACGCTTGCCATATTCGGCACTTAATACTAAAAAATAGAGAAACTCATCTGATAAGAATCCAAATTGGGATCAAGTACATGAATAAAAATGATTTTTTTCGACACGCTACTTTAAAGATCTGC
>PIVQ01001903.1 GCA_003354055.1 Desulfobacteraceae bacterium
GCCTTGGCCTGGTACAACGCCTGATCTGCTCTGTTAAGTGTTACCTCAAGGGTGTTCCCGTGGAAGGGGCATACTCCGACCCCAAGGGATATGGTGATGGTGAAATCAGAACCCTGATAGGGAATCTTCAGGGTGTCGCGAACATCCCGGCAGATTGATTCTGCCTTTTGAACCGCATCTTCCAATGTGGTGTTGATGAGTATGAGAACAAACTCCTCTCCCCCATACCGGCAGGCAATGTCTTCTTCCCGGATCTGGGTGTTGAGAAAATACCCAAGTGATTTGAGGACTTCATCTCCGCATTCGTGGCCATGGAAATCGTTAAAGTGTTTGAACCGGTCCACATCTATCATGATTATCCCCACATTGTGCTGATGGCGTTTCATGCGGGCACTTTCTTTTTTCATAGCCTGGTCCAGAAAGCGGCGGTTGTATAGTCCTGTCAGGGGATCCTGGATGGATTGTTGCCTCAGGGATTGCCTCAGATTGATGTTGACCAGGGCCAGGGCAATATGCTGAGTGATTTTAAGGGCGAT
>PIVQ01001904.1 GCA_003354055.1 Desulfobacteraceae bacterium
TTCGTGTGGTGCCGCGCTCTGCCCCGGCTCAGCAATTTGCAATAATGCCATAATGCTCTTTAAACTCGTGTTGCTCGCTTTGCAGCAAGTAATTAATCGTCAAATAAACTATCTTCAATACGTTCAAGTTCGTCGCGTAACTTATAAACAAACTTCAGTTTACGAATATTATCAGCGGCAAGTTGATATTGCTGCTCATCGTTACTTGCGAGTTGCTCGGCAAGTTGTGCACTGTACTGCGTGTTTAGTTGCTTAATTTGTTTTTCAAAATTTGCAATCGCAGTATCAGGATCGCGCGATGATGTTAGCTCTTCAAGTTCTTCGCGAAGTTCCATTTGTTGCATTAAAAACATTGGATCTTGCAAGGTTTGCTGCTCTGCACGAATATCAACGCCTAGCTCGCTCAGCATATACTCGGCACGCTTTACTGGGTGCTTTAATATTTGCAACGCATCGTTAATTTCGGCGGCGCTTTGCACGGCCATTAATTTATCGCGGCTGCTCGCATTCGCGTGGCGATCAGGATGTACAGTACG
>PIVQ01001019.1 GCA_003354055.1 Desulfobacteraceae bacterium
GTTTTGCATTTTAATTATTTTGGCTCTTTTTCCATGCAAGAAATTCCCTAAACTGTTCCAATTCTTCTTTTTCATCCCCTGTTGAATTCCCATTATTCCCTAACGCACCAAGTCGATTTTTTACTTCCTGATCTTTCAGAATTGAATAAAATTCATCGGTTGTTTTTATACTTGAATGCATCGCGTTTAAGCTCACTGCTTTGAAGTCAGCTATAGTTTTTGCATTAGCCAATCCATATTGAATATGACCATGTCGGAATTTATGGGGTGAATGATGTGGCAAACCAGTTTTTTTCTGCTAAGATATGACAATTTTTTCCAATTTGAAAAACATTTGGATCAATCTCAGCCGTGTCCGGAGAAAAGGGCGCGAACCAAAAACCTTGTGCTGGCAATATTGCCCGGACTTCCTCATCCCACTCTTTTACAACCTTCAATAATTCAGGAATATTCCAAAGATAAGTGACAGCGTATTTCTGGTTTTTAGTTCTTACGCCTAAAGTCGGGTCTTGAATTACTTCCCGTTTATCAATATCTACAAGTTGCAGAGTGAGAGAAACAAAGGCACTGATACGCACTCCCGATAAGTAAATAAATACAGCAGCAGCCCTAATCCTTCTTGTACGTCGTCAAATGTTTCGGACACAATCTAATGGAGACTTTCTGCTTCACTGATTGAATTATACACCTGCTCTTATCAGGTGCTGCTGGCGACGTAGCGCCAGAGTTTGTTCTTTGAGTCTGTTTCTTTTCTTGATGATCTCCTTATCTCTTCCAAAATAAATATCAGCAGGGGTGACATTGTCCAAGGCTTCATGATAGCGCTGGTTGTTGTAATACTCGACCCATGCTGAAATTGCGCCCTCTAACTCAGATGGAGAATAGTAATGCTGTAGCTTGACCACGTTCTTCATTGAGCGATGCCAGCGTTCGATCTTGCCTTGGGTCATCGGATGGTATGGCGCACCATGAATATGTTTGATACGCCGTTCTTTCAAGAACTGAGCCAGTTCCTTAGAGTGATAGGCTGGCCCATTATCGGACAAAAGACGCGGCTTGTGATAAACCTTGACCTTCTCAATTTCAGCCTTGGATAAAGCAATCTTGAGCGTTCTCTCAGCATCCTTCGCGTTCATCGTTCGGGAAAGTGTGTAGCTCAGGATGTAGCGGGAATAATCATCCAGCACAGTCGATAGGTAGTACCAGCCCCAATCAACGACCAGAAACTGAGTGAAGTCGGTCTGCCACATCTCGTTGACACGTTTTGTTGGGTTGTCAAATTTCTCTTTCGCCGTGATGATTTCAAAAGCCGGGCTTTGGATCAAGTCAAAGCTCTTCAAGATGCGATAAACGCTGGATTCAGAGACGAAATAAGACTTTTCCTCGATAAAACGGTAGGCAATCTGCCTTGGTGATTCTTCAGGATATTCAAGAGCCAGCTTCACGATCTGCTCACGGACCGGGTCTGGAATACGGTTCCAGAACTGGTCGTTCCGAGATGACTTAGGCTTCAACCCGTCAGGGCCAAGCGCCTGATAACGTCTGTACCAGTCATAGAAGGTGCTGCGGGGCACCTGGAGTTTTGCCAGAGTTTGCTTGACTGGCAGGTCAGAATGTTCCACCAGATGGATGATCTCCATTTTTTCTTCCGGTTTGTAGCGGATCATCTTGCTCAGATCTCCTCCCCCAAGCCACGCAAGCTTTTTTTGAGCCGCCGATTGTCAAGAGACAGCTCTGCAACCAATAACTTGAGCTGATCTACTTCATAACGCATACCTTTGACTTCGTTCGCGTCTGCGTTTCGCTTGGTGTCCCCGGCCAGGCGAGACTTGCCTGCCTCCAGAAATTCCTTGCTCCAACTGTAATACAGGCTTTGACTGATGCCCTCCTTACGACAGAGTTCGGCTACAGTGAATTCTCCACGT
This sequence comes from Desulfobacteraceae bacterium, assembly GCA_003354055.1. The sequence continues at coordinate 1,926 of PIVQ01001019.1, forward strand.
AAGCCTTCGATCACGATCCTGATCTTGTCTTCAGCACTGTACTTTTTGCGGGTCTGTCTACGAATCGTACGGACTGTTGATTCTGCATTTGCTTTCTTCTTAGCCATGAGTTCTCCTTAGTAACTCTAACTCTAGTTTGGCTAAAAAGCCTCCATTAATATTTCACTATATTTGTCCATTGACCTTTGAGGGCGAACACTTTTATTGTTTATGATCTAGTTGTGAAAGAAATAAAAGTATCTGGAAAAGCCGAGCAAGGGATTACGTTTGATTGACCCGTT
>PIVQ01001020.1 GCA_003354055.1 Desulfobacteraceae bacterium
CTGTTACGTGGCATCCTCCGGTCTAAGACGCTACGACCCTTTAACCAGACAAAACGAGGAACTTTTATTATATGAATATATATGTGGGCAACCTTTCTGATACAATGGATCAAAACCGGTTACAAGCAATGTTTGAAGAGTTTGGTACCGTAGAAAGCGCGAAGATCGTAAAAGACAGATTTAACGGAACACCAAAAGGGTTCGGTTTCGTTGAAATGCCCAGCAACTCCGAAGCGGATAAGGCCATCAAGGCCCTCAACGGACAGTTCATAGACGGTAAGCACATCAAGATCAACCAAGCCACCCCGGACGGAAAACCACCAGCCAAGAAAAAATTCAGACGAAGACGGTAGACCTGAAAGCTTAAGGATACCCGAGTCTTGAACATCCCTGTATTTAATTTTTTTTCTCCCCAGCAGCTGATCTTCGGCCCCGGCCGGATCAGTTCCCTGCCGGGATTATCCGCGCAGTTCGGAAAGAATGTTCTTCTGGTCACAGGGAAATCTTCTTTTTTAGCCGGCCCCGCGTGGCACGCTATAGAAAAGAGATATAACAACTTTAGGATTTATCAGGTATCCATCCCGGGCGAGCCTTCACCTGAAGATGTTGATGCTGTTACGGACCAATACAGAAACCTTCGCATCGACCTTGTTGTCGCCATCGGCGGCGGCAGTGTTTTGGATGCCGGCAAAGCCATTTCAGCCATGCTGACCCAAAACGGTTCTGTGACGGAGTTTCTTGAAGGGGTGGGCAATCGCACGCACACAGGGGCAAAGTGCCCCTTAATTGCCGTACCCACAACCTCGGGAACCGGAAGTGAAGCCACGAAGAATGCCGTAATCAGTCGTCCTGGAAAAAACGGTTTTAAAAAATCCCTGCGTCACGATAACTTTGTTCCGGACATTGCTTTGGTTGATCCGGAACTTACCCTGGCATGCCCAACCCGTGTGACGGCAGCCTGCGGTATGGATGCCCTGACCCAGCTTCTGGAAGCCTATGTATCAACGCAGGCCTCACCCATGACCGATGCCCTGTGCATCAGCGGTCTTGAGGGATTCGGCCGGGCGTTGACCACAGCAGTCGACAGGGATCCGCAGGATATAAATGCCAGAAGCCGGCTCAGCTACGGGGCCTATATTTCAGGCCTTGCCCTGGCCAATGCCGGTTTAGGCGCGGTCCACGGTTTTGCCTCGGTTATCGGCGGTATCAGCCGTATTTCCCACGGTAATGTCTGCGGCACTTTGCTGGCGCAAACCACCAAGGCCGTCATTGATGAGTTGAGCAAATCAAGCCACCCGGCTCTAGACAAGTATGCCAACGCCGCGAGGCTTCTGGGGCTATCAGACAGTACCCAGAACACTTCCCGGGCATGCAACTGCCTTCTGGACACCTTATTTGAATGGACGGAAAAGCTGAATATGCCCAGACTCGGGCAGTTTGATATCCATCAGGACCAATTGGCTTCCATTGCAGAGGCCACCGGCCTGAAAAACACACCAGCGAAACTTACGAAAGAAGAGCTGACCGATATTCTAAAAAAACGAATGTGAATGCCCGGCGGGTAATGCCCAGAAGCATCACCCACCGGGCCTCACCGCCACCTTAACCCTATTTCATCTCATAATCAAACTTATCCATGAGTTTGGCATCGTTAACCATTGCCTTGGTCACGATGGTATAGGTACCTTTCTTCTTCATGTCCGCAGTGATACCAAAGCCTTTGCTCATATACATGCCCATGACCTTCTGGCTGTCTTTTTCACCGCCTTTGATCATAAAACCGACCTTTGCCTTTTCCACCATCTTTTTGTCTTTGTCCATGATGTAGACCATGATGTGATGGGGTTTTTCCATTTCCTTGGCACCATGGGCGCCGTGGGCAGAGGCTTCTTCGGTTTTCTGATCTCTTAGATCCATGAGATAGTAGGAGAGCATATAGCCGTCCACCATGGATTCATGGAAGAGTTCACCGATACGGTCTTTGCCGTCTTTTGCCGCCATAGCGTCGTGGCTTGAGGATGCAAAAGCAATTCCGGTCAGTGCCAGCAGAGCAAACAGGGTGATAAGGGTTGTACGGATGGATCTCATAATCAATTTCCTTTTTTTAATGGGTTTGTTTTCTTAATATTATTCGTTTTCCATAGATCATAGATCACAGGAATGATAATCAGGGTCATGATGGTGGAAGAAACCAGCCCTCCCA